>JBDNHN010000405.1:0-3700 GCA_041688725.1 Gillisia sp. | reverse complement strand
GATTGATTGGGTTCGATTCCCGCTCCGAGTACTCTAAACCCTGGTAATCTATTGATTATCAGGGTTTTTTTGGTTTGTGTAGGTGGTGGCTTCTCCACATTTTTGTAGGTTATTTATTTATCTTGGTTAATTTAATTCTGAAAAGTAAAAAAAAATCCTTAGTTGTCATTTTCAGTTCCTAAAAGGGGTTATTTTACCTGTCTTTCGGTCAAATTTTGGGATAACCTTAGAAGTATTCAGTTTAAGACAGAATTCCAGATCGTCTTCCTGACCCAGCCTTCTCAGGCGGTTTGCACCGTCTGATTTCAGAATTTTATCCCTTATTTGATCCATATCCATTTTCCTGTCCTCAAGCTGGAATTTAAGGTATCTGGCACATTCCTCATCTTCTATGGCCTGCTCAATTGCCTGGTTGCCGATGGCCAGAAGGGTTATTTTCCCCGGATTCTTGTCTTTCAGATACTTGACAATTGCCTGGGCATTTGCAAAACTTCCGATCAAGATCTCGTCGGCATTTTTTGAATAGACAATGCCCTGAGAACCGGCAGAAGTGGTGAGGATAACTTTTTCCCCCTTTAAATTTACCTGGGTCGCCTTAGCAGGAGAATTGTCGTGATCGAATCCTTTAGGCGGAATTCCGCCTCTTTCGCCAAAAAGCAAATGATCCGGATTTTTCTTCTTCAGGTTGTATGCGTCTTTTAATGCTCCCACCGGGATTATATATTCTGCACCACCGGCAAGACAGGTAATAATCGTGTTGCTTGCCCTGAATACATCGATAACTACGGTGATCCCGTCGGCAGTTTTGGCGCCTCCCAGGCATCGGTTAATTTCTATTTTCATATGTAGATTCTATTTGTTTTTTATAGGTCATATGTAATTCGCATATCTTTATCGGTGTTTGTATCGTGTTTCCGATATGCTCATTTCATATGGTAAAAATATTATTTCTGGAATTCTTATGGATCTTTATAACAGATAAGAAGTAAGCTATTCCCTTTCAGGCTTTCAGCCAGGCAATTGTTTTTCTTTGCGGTTAAAATTTAACTTTTTTTAAAAGCAGGATAAAATATTTAGTTGACTTTACTAACTTAAAATACCTTTCGGGTTAAGGGATATTGGCTCTGTTTTTCCAATTTTCGCTGAAAATCAATATTTTTGAACCCGGGGCAATCAATATATTTATGGGGTCAACTTGTAATCCATTGTGAGCTTTGTGGAACTGTGCCTTATGGTCTCTGAGTTCCAAATCTCCCTGAACTGATGAATATTCCTTGTGATGTGCAGAGTTTTTTAAGGCTTCCAAAACAGATTTTGGAGGCATAAAAGGGGGTTGTCCAAATTCAAATGCGATTATTTTTTTGTTTTGGGATGCTAAGTTTTTTGATGGGGTGTTGATCAGTAAAGTTTGTGACAATTCTATTTGTCTATACATAATCTGAATTTTATTTTCCGAAACCTGTTATTTAGTATCTAAGGTAAAGGTTTTCATTAGAAATATCCATGAGACTGGCAGGTTCTTAATATGTATTTAACGGTGTACGATTCCTTTTAGAAGAAGCAAATGTTAAAAAAGATAATGTTAACCTTCCTTCGGGTAAGAAACTTCGTAAAGATGGGGCACGCCCATTATTTTTAAAAATAGAACTATGAGCAATATGTTATATCTATCTTTAGAAAAAGTCCTTCTTAATAGTGCTAATGAAGGTAAAACTGTTTCATATTCTGAAACAGAAATTGAAAGGAATTATTTGATAATTTAAATTCTGTAAATGAAGAAGATTTAGAAACAAACTAATTTTGAAACAAAATTCTCATCATTTCTATAGTATGACAATACGCCCATAAACCTGTTGGTACACCCTGTTATAATTCTCGCCAAATATGAGTTATTATATGTTGTCCTTCAGATTGTTTTTTTTGTTTCCATTATCATCCTCGTGCCGAATTTTAACCGCAATGGCATCTTCAGTTCCGTAAATTTTAAGTTCCTTAATATCTGCAGGAAGGTTAAAACCTCTACTTACCAATTCTTGTTTTACCTCACGGATTATCATGCCTCGCAATACTAGAGACGCCCGCCTGTAATCTATTGTATCCACCCAAAAGAAAACTTTTAGGTTTACGGTACTGGCGGCGAGTTCGTGCTCTATCACAAAATTTTCGTGGGTCTCATCGCGCACAATTTCTTTATTAGCATCCAAAATTTCCTGAATTACTTTTTTGGCGGCTTCAATATCGTCTTCATAACCAATACCCACTACAAAATCCACCCGATAAAAACCATCAGCAGTATAATTGGCAACCGGTTTAGTAAGCACATCACTGTTGGGAATATAAATATCCCTTCCATCAAAAGTTTTTATATGTGAATACCGAAAACTCAGCGCTTTCACTTTTCCGAAAATATCGTCAATCTTAATGGTATCGTTAATATTAAAGGGCCTGTTGAAGGCTAAAATAATCCCTGCCAAAAAATTCTTCCCAATATCCTGAAAAGCAAAACCTAAAATAATTGCTCCCCCTCCAACGGCGGTCAAAAGACCTGTAGCAATACCATCCAAACCCGCAACTTGCAGGGCGAGCATGATGGCAATAATGACAAGGATAATTTTTATTGCCTGAGCTAAAAATCGAGCCATCAAGGGGTCTTCTGCTTTTTTTTGGATACGTCTTTTGTAGAGATTGGTAAGGAACTGCGCCAGCAGTATTCCCGCAATAACAACGAAAATTCCCAATGCGATGCGCGGAAGCGCAATAAGTAAATTTTTATAATATCTTTCTAAAGAATTGACAATGGTTTCTCCATCGGTTTGTAAAAGTAAAATCATCAGTAGGAATTTCACCTAAATATACTGATATATAAAAACAAAAATGAAACGAACCCCGTTAAAAAATCACAAAAATTCCCAATACTCATCACCCCAAAATCGAATGTATTAAAATTTAGGTTGCTGTTTTCAATTTGTTGTATAGTAGAATGCTGCCAATGGCCTTGTTTGCAAAACCCGATGCGGAGGTTAGGGAAACTGTTTTAAAAATTCGGTTTAATTCAACAGATTGCCGCCCTTCGTTTGGGATTACAAATTGATGGATCCTTGCTTTGTTCCAACCACAATCGCAGTTCTACTTTTTCTCAACTGTTCCCTTAAAACCTAATCTTTATCCCAATCCTCAGTTTAAAAGAATATTCTAGTCTTAATTGGCAGAATACTTAGGTTTTTAGGCAGACTGGCGACAGACACTATTCCAAAAAGAAAAAGTTAATTATTGTTTTTAATAATGATTCAATTCTTGAATTTGACAGTTTAGATATTGACCTCCAAACAAGCAAAAAAGTGATTGAAAGAAATAAAGTAAGATTATTGTAAAACTATTGTCTTAGGGGTTTTAAGTTATTCTAAAAAAGCAAACAAAAAACAACTTATTACCCGATGAGTAGGTTATAATTAAACATAAAGAAGAGTTAATTAACCAAGTTTTATAGCCTCTCATCGCAACTCAAATAGAGCACCTCGTAAGTTAAGTTTGGGTAAAATGGCATGATTTAGCGTAAAATTAATTGGCTAAGTTCTAATTAGCATATTGAATAGTTGTTGTTTGTACTCGTACCATGCGCTATTTGAAGCAAAGGCAAAGGCTGCAACTGTCGCCATTTTACTGGTTGAGTTCTTGATTTTTTCAAGTACCAAGAACCAAT
>JBDNHN010000404.1:0-1925 GCA_041688725.1 Gillisia sp. | reverse complement strand
GCCCTTATTCCTGTATTTGCTTTAATTGCCATGCTGGCATTTAATGTGTATGTTTTTGGAGATGACGCATTGAGCGGTTCAAACCAGTTTATAATGTTATTGGGAGGTGCTGTTGCGGCAATTGTAGGATTCTTCAACAAAGTCGATTTCGACAAAATGATGGATGAAGTTGCCAGTAATATTCAAAGTACGGCGGGGGCAATTTTAATCCTATTAATGGTGGGGGCTTTGGCCGGGACCTGGCTTTTAAGCGGTATTATTCCAACCATGATATACTATGGCCTTCAAATTTTAAATCCAACTATATTTTTACCGGCCTGTGTTATAATTTGTTCAATAATTTCGGTAGCAACCGGAAGCAGCTGGACCACTTCGGCAACCGTAGGCATAGCTCTGATAGGAATTGCGGAAGCCCTAGGAATATCTGTTGGAATGACTGCAGGGGCAATCCTTTCAGGCGCTTATTTTGGCGACAAAATTTCTCCTTTAAGCGATACAACAAACCTGGCCGCTGCAATGGCCGGAACCGACCTCTTTACCCACATTAGGTATATGATGTTTACTACCGTGCCCACCATTACTATCACCCTACTCATATTTGTGATAATTGGACTCAATTTGGATGTTTCCGGTACAACAGATACTTCAGCGATCCTACATTCCATAGAATCAACTTTTACCATTACTCCCTGGCTATTTTTAGTCCCCGGCATTGTAATATTTTTAATCATCAAAAAAACATCCCCTTTAATTGCGTTGTTAGCCGGTACTATTCTGGGAGCAATTGCAGCCCTAATTTTTCAACCGGGAATCGTGGCACAAATCGCCGGAACAGAAAGTTTAGATTTTATAAGTGGGTATAAGGGAATTATGCAGGCAATTACCGTGGACACTTCCATAATTACAGATGATGAAAAATTAAACGATTTGTTCTCCTCCGGAGGAATGGCCGGAATGCTGGGAACCATTTGGTTGATTCTTTGTGCAATGGTATTTGGTGGAATTATGGAAGCAATTGGAGCTTTATCAAGAATTAGCACAGCTTTATTAAACCTGTTTCATACCACTTTTGGATTATTTGCAAGTACTGTCTTTAGCTGCCTGGCACTTAATGTCACCGCATCCGATCAATATCTTGCTATTGTTGTCCCGGGAAAAATGTTTGCAAAAGCGTATAAGGATAAAGGACTTGCGCCAGAAAATTTGAGCAGAACCCTTGAAGATTCAGGCACGGTAACTTCCGTTTTGATACCCTGGAATACCTGTGGAGCTTATCATAGTGGTGTATTGGGCGTACCAACCCTTTCATATATAGGATATGCCTTCTTCAATTATATAAGTCCTTTTATGACCTTGCTCTTTGCCGCATTAAGCATAAAAATCAGGATGCTTTCCACTAAAAATGCCTAAGATCAATGGTTTAAGTCTGGCATAGTTCACCTGCATAGATTATTCTTATAGATTATTTAAAATGTTATAGTCAAATTCTATGGAAGGATAAGAAATTAAGATTTCATTCTATCCTGTTAGTGATGAGTTTTTCTAGTTTTGCATCCGAAAATCAATAACAATTTAAATAAAAAAATATGTCAGCAGTAGGTAAAAAATTTCCAGATTTAAGCGTAAACGCAATGAATGAAATGGGAGATACCTTTAAGTTAAATATTCTTGAAGAAGCCCAAAAAAACAAGAAAAAGGTGCTTCTATTTTGGTATCCAAAAGATTTCACTTTTGTATGTCCAACAGAGTTACACGCTTTTCAGGATGCGTTAAAGGATTTTGAAAAAAGAAATGTGATGGTTGTTGGAGCATCCTGTGATACTGCCGAGGTTCACTTCGCCTGGTTGAGCACTGCAAAAGACAATGGTGGAATTGAGGGAGTAACTTATCCTATCCTTGCCGATTCAAACAGAAACCTTAGCTCT
>JBDNHN010000403.1:0-2869 GCA_041688725.1 Gillisia sp. | reverse complement strand
ATTGGCTAATATTAAACCTGGTTTATCTAAACTGTAACGCCCAAACATACAACCTACTGCATAACTAATAAATTGCGCCATAATTTCGCTTTCGCGGAATACCAACGCCCCTTTTTTAATTGCGGTTTCTTCTTTAAGTATGGTAATATTTTCTAAAGGCACCTCTGGTGTTAATTCATCTTGCAAGCCATAGATTTCTATAAACTGACGATTGAGATCTTCTTCATTTCTATGCAATTCAAAGAATTTATTTTGCCAATACTGGCAATAACTATGGTAAGCTTCTTCAAGGTCTTGAACAGTTAAACGTAAAAGCTCATTTTTTATAAAATCTTTACTTAATTCCAAAATATTCCAATAAAGTTTGGTTATTCGAATACAGTGAGTACTTTTTTTCTTTACTAATTCTCCATTTTCCACTATAATAGGTAATTCTTTTATTATACCGACCGTCAAATTAATTGTATTTCCTTTTACTTCTATTATTCTTCCAGCTGAATTCGAGTTTAAAAAAGCTATTATATATTCGAGATTAGAACCAAATAAGGAAGGTGCTGCATCATTAAATCCAAAATCATCATCTCTATATCTAAAGACACTGTTTCCTGAAGAAACTTTACTCCAAGTTATCGCCTCTTTGTAAAAAAATTGAGTGTTTTGTGGACGTGATTTCAATGAACCATCAGGATTCCGGTAATTTTTAATTTCCGCACCCTCATTTTCCCAATTTAGAACATTTATATAATGATTATACCATTTATATCCGCCACCTGCTTTGTCTGTTCTCAACCATTTTGAATTCAGCCCCATTTTAGACCCCTCTATTTCCCAAACATATCTGATAAATCTGTCATCATTCCTCGTTCCTACTCCCTCACGCACTTCATAATCATCACCAATTAAATCATTATCATAACATTCTCTTATTTCTTTTGACAACCAATATCCAACAGGACTTCCAGGTACCTTCTTGAATTCATTTTGATTAGACATATAAAACAATCCTTGAGTTCTGTTTTGAATTGCCTCTAAAGTTTTATTCCGCTTCAGTTCAGTACTTCCCTCGTTTACCAATCGCACATAACTTCCTTCTCTATCATCGGTAAATTTCTTAAAAGTAAACGAAACATTCTGAACAACCTCTCCTCCGATTTCTGGAAAGGTTCTCGATCCTAGATGTAACATTGTATCAAAATGAATAGTTTCAATTAAATGTTCTCGCAGCTTTTCATAACTACTTAAAAACATCCAACTATGTTGGTTAATCATTCCTAAAAACCCTTTTGGTTTGAGAGCTGCAAGACCAGCTTCCATAAAACAAGCCATTAAATCAGACTTACTATCTGGGAAATTTACTTTTACAAAATCAGCGAGCGGTTTATTCATATTACCACCACCCATATATGGTGGGTTATCTACTACGCAATGGTATTTTCGTGAGAGCGCACTTAGTTGTACAATGGCTTGTAAAATACCTCTTAGGTTATGTCCGTGAAAAAGATCGCTGTTATTAGCTTTTTTAGTCAAAGAAGTTCTTGTCTTTTCTAGATCACTTGCAGCTGTTTGTGGTATAATTAGCGACCCAAAATTGGTTGCTTGTTGCATTGTTTTAAGGTCATATAATAATTCATCACTTAGGGCTTCATCTACTGCACTAAAAGTTGCTTTTACATCTTCTTCAGTAATTTGTAAATCCTGATAACAGAAGATATTAGGTGTGATATCTTTTTTAAATACACGTCTATAATATTGTCTTGCCTTCAACATTAATGCTAATCCTGCTAGTTGTGCTGCACGCGTATCTATCTCAAAACCGTGAAGGTTTTTTTCTATAATGTGTGTTGGGATATCACTTTTATTATAACCTTCTTCTTCATAAATTTTAGAAAGTAGTTCAAAACCATAAACGAGTATATGGCCACTACCACAAGCTTGGTCCAGTAGTGTAATATCTTCTACGCTATCAATTTTGAAATAATCGTCTGCCGTAACGCTAGGCGATTCTATAAAATAAGGCATATAGTCGCGCAGCTTAGATTGTGGGTTGTTTTGCATCCACAATTTACCTACGGTGTTTTGAACCATATATTCTACAATCCATCGAGGTGTAAATAACTGCGTTGCTGCGGGTATGTCCTCTTTTTTTACTTTCCCTTTACTAGCAAATACTTGATCCTTCTTTTCTGAGATGTAAAATTGATAGAGCCAACCTATAATTTCAACCTCTTTACAATCTTCTGGCTTCATTCCAATCCTAATATCTTCTATGATAGAAAAACTAGAAATTAAATCGTCCGGCAACAACAACTCTGCATAATCATCAATCTTTTCAAATAGAAAAGGAAGTGTTTTACTTAAATGATTGCACGCCCCAACCAATAAAGCTGCGTATGCTTCATTTTGAGCATCGGTACTTGGTATTTTACCATCGAGCAAATCATAAATCCGCTGGTGTTGTACTGGTAATTCTTCAGGGATATTGCCTTGTTTGGCTTCTTGTAAAATAGCTGGCAAAGTACCACCTTCCATAGGGCTTATCACTGAGATACCAATAGGTTCATAGCCGTTTACATCCATAAAACGCAGCGCAACAAAACGGTTAAACCACGTATAAGCCACCGTGTCTATTACTTCCATTTTAGAGGTTTTATTAATAGCTTCCTGTAGCTTTTTTAAATGGCCTGCTTTTTCACGCAAGGCTACACTATCCGTAGTTAAAACCTTTTCAAGTTTTGCACCTATCTGATCTATAAGTTTTATACGTGCTTCTTGCGCAAAGCGTTTTAGTTGGTTGGTATTCATTTAACTGGTATTCTATATGTTATTTTTATTTTGTACTTAGGCTCCATTAACTCCTTCACTAACTCCT
>JBDNHN010000402.1:0-3856 GCA_041688725.1 Gillisia sp. | reverse complement strand
TTTAAAACTTTTGTTGGTACCTGATACAATTCTGCGAGGTCACGATCGATCATCACCTGAAAATTTCTGATAGTGAAAATCCGGTTTTCGATTTCTGATAATTTTAATTCATTGCTCAAAATAATTCTTTTATAGTTTTTAAAATAGAATTAGTTTCAGCATCCAATTTTTCCATTTCTGCTAATATAATTTCAGGGCTGCGTAAAGGCGCTTCTTCTGGAATGTTTAGATTTTTAACCGAAAGGTCAAAAGTTTCCTCATTTACATTGGCTACTTTTATATTCCAGGACTGCTCAGTTTCGGGCTTGCTTTTTTGAAGTTTGACAAAGCTTTGAAGGTCATTATCGTTCAGGGAATTGGTTTTTCCCATATTGCGGCCCGGATCCAGCTGGTAATACCAAATGTTCCTGGTGGGTTCGCCTTTTTGGAAAAACAGGACTACGGTTTTTACGCCTGCTCCTAAAAATGTTCCGCCAGGCATATCCAAAACGCTGTACAGGTTACAACTTTCCAGCAATTGCTTTCGCAGCGCAACAGAGGCGTTATCGGTATTGCTTAAAAATGTGTTTTTAATAACGATGGCAGCACGTCCCCCGGTTTTCAGCGACTTCAGGAAATGTTGCAAAAACAGGAATGCGGTTTCCCCGGTTTTTATATCAAAATTCTGCTGTACTTCCTTTCGTTCCTTCCCGCCAAAAGGCGGATTGGCCAAAATAACGTCGTACCGGTTTTTTTCCTGTATGTCCCGTATATTTTCCCCTAAAGTATTTGTATGAATAATATTGGGCGCTTCAATGCCGTGCAGGATCATATTCATGATTCCAATGACGTAGGCAAGGTTCTTTTTTTCCTTTCCGTAAAAAGTGCTTTCCTGAAGTTTTTGGAGATTGCCCGTGGTTTTATCCATTCGTTCATACATATACCCATAAGCCTCACACAGGAACCCACAGGATCCCGCGGCACCGTCGTAAACTCTTTCTCCTATTTGCGGATCAATCACCTGTATCATCGCTCTAATAAGTGGACGTGGGGTATAATACTGTCCGCCATTGCGGCCCGCATTTCCCATATTCTTGATCTTGGACTCGTACAGGTGACTCAGTTCGTGCTTATCTGTAGAGGAGCGAAACGGCAATTCATCGGCATATTCCAGTATCTCGCGTAAAATATAACCACTCTGTATTTTGTTTTTAAGTTCAGAGAAAATTTCCCCTATTTTATATTCAATAGTTTGGGCATTGTCTGCGGTTTGTTTAAAACCTGCCAGATAAGGGAATAATTTTGAATCGACAAACTGAACCAGGTCCGGGCCAGTCATCGCAATATGATGATCCAGTTTTTCATCTGTTCCCTTTGGCATTGCCCAAGCGGGCCAGCGAAATTCTTCTTTTAAAATAAAGTTATACTCCTGCCCTTTAAGTGCCGCTTCATCAGCCTTGTCCCGCTCCAGTTCATCCAGATAACGCAAAAACATCACCCAGGAAGTTTGGCCTATGTAATCCAGTTCACTATCGGCACCGGAATCTTTATAAAGCAGGTCATCTATATTTTTAAAAGTTTGTTCGAACATATTTTTATGGTAATTTTTACAGACTTTATTTTACATATTTCAGCACATCAGGTACTCAGGAACAAAGGCTATTTCTTTTTCAGGTAGGGTATTGGTAAAAATACACTTTTGTTAAAGAAAACCAAACAAAGAAAGGAGAGATGATAAAAAACTTTAATGCCGTTGGTGGTGAAGTTAAAGGCCGTTGACAATGCTGTTGTAGGCTTGGTTCTTTCGGTTGCCGATAAGCTGTTGATGCCGTTGCACACAGTTTTTACAGGTTCATTTTCGATGCCAATAAATTCTATAAAGCCGTTGAAACCGTTGTTAATAGCAATCGTAAAATAAGTACCAATGGAAAAATCTATGAAGGTAGAGGAAAAAAATTATCCCCTTTCACCTAAACATAATCCATTGCCTTATTTAGTTGCCTGAAGAAATCTAATTAGCTGTGAAAGGAACAAATAGGAATTTTTACAATTTAAATCATATTAAAACAAGGCGATCATCCTCTTCAATTTTTAATTTATTTCGTGCTTTAAGTTCTATTATTTCTTTCCCAATAACTTCTCTTGCCTTTTGAGTGGCTCTCCCAAATCCTAATTTAGAAAGCGCTTCAGAAATGGCTTCTTCCGTAGGAATCGAAAAGGCATTCCTTATAGTTTCTAAAAGAGCCTTCTGAATTTCTTCCGGCGGTACATTTTCAATATTCTTTAGCGTATTTAAAAGATTACTCCTATCGCGTATTTCAACTTTTTTGTCTTCATTTTCATACAGAAATTCCGATTCCATATAAAACATTTTCTTTTGATGCCCAAAATTGGCTGATAAGAAAATATGAGCAGATATTCTATTTCCAATTCTTCCTATTCCCATCGAATCAGTAATTCTTCGGGCAGCATCATTAAGATGCAAAGGGCCTTCAATTTTCAAAATTTCACTGATAACATCAGCTATAATTGAATAAGGCAACTCTAAGAGTTCCCGGTGAAAGTTATTTTTCAACTGACCATTCGCTAAAACGTAAGGTTTAGATTCTGGTAAATCCTCTACCTTTTCCAAACGTTCGATAATTTCGAGCTCCTCCCTTTTCTTAATCGGTAAAGATTGTTGTGGCTGGTCACGTGAAGTACGGGATGCCTCTACTGCAGTTTCTATTGCTTCTTTAAGAATATCAATTTGCTTCTTTTGAGTTCTAAACCAATCGGTACTCCAAATACGATGAAAAACCCATCCCATTCCTTCTAAGACAGTTTGCCTTAACCTGTCTCTGTCACGAGCACTCACAGAACTATGATAACTGGCTCCATCACATTCTACTGCCAATATGTATTTTCCAGGCTTTTCAGGATCTTTAACAGCTACATCTATAAAGAACCCTGCAGAACCAACTTGGGGCTCTACCTCGTACCCCATATTCCTAATCGCTGATATTACCTGATCCTCAAAAGGCGAATCTGTATCCTTACCTGTTTCAAACCTATTTTCAAGGTGACCATTTTCTGCGTATTGCAAAAAACTTTTTAAAGCTTTTACACCTACAGGTGAAGTATGTGAAATATTTAGATCACTTGCAGTAAAATTACAGAAAACTTCCATTGCCAATTTTGCCCTGGTAATCAAAACATTTAACCTTCGCTCTCCTCCTTCCCTATTAACCGGGCCAAAGCTTGAAGATAATCTTTTTTCAGCGGTTAATCCGTAGCCTATACTTATGTATATCACATCGCGCTCATCACCCTGGACATTTTCAAGATTCTTGACAAAAAATGCCTCCAGTTGATCTGCAGAGAAAAATTCTTCACAGCTGGGATCGTCCCGTCGCAAACGTTCTAATTCTAATAATATACAGTCTCTTTGCGCCGTAGAGAAGGCAACAACACCCAAAGTTAGACCGGGCTTGGTTTTAGCGTGTACCATTACTGCATTGCCTACCACTCTCGCTTCCCCTGGATTGGTTCTGGAGGTACCTCTTTCGTAGATTGTTCCTGGAACGTAGTTAAATTTTAAGCCCGTGGCTAATTCATTGGTGCCAGGATTTGGAAAAACCATTAATCGTCCTTCGTAAAATTCCTGATTGGAAACATTAATCAAAGAATCATGACGGCTTCTGTAATGCCACTTCAACATACTCTCATATGCGCCTTGAGCAAGAAACATTCCCAATACACTTTCTATATCCCCAGTTAAAGAATCATCATCTCCTTCAAACTGTTTACTGAAAAAATCTGTTGGAGGCATTTGTTTTGAGTCTCCCACCACCACAATTTGTTTGCCTCGGAGGATGGGAACCAAAGCGTCCACAAC
>JBDNHN010000401.1:0-4263 GCA_041688725.1 Gillisia sp. | reverse complement strand
GGAATCCTGGAACGTTCAAAAGAATAAAACAGGAAATTATAATGGAGTTTTTGGTTTATTTAGCCAATAAATTAAGATATTTATGCTTTAAACCAACCCCCATTTGAGCACCTTAAAACGTTTTTTTCAGGATACTATCATTTACGGTTTCGCAACGGTTTTGCCCCGGCTCATGAATTTCATTCTTGTGCCTTTGCACGTAACTGCGCTTTCTACGGTTAGCTATTCAGTTAACACCACTTTTTATGTCTGGGCAGCATTTTTTAATGTGATCCTGACTTATGGAATGGAAACCGCTTTTTTTAGGTATTTTAGTCGTTCAGATAAGAAAAGCCTAGTATTTTCCACTGCATTTATCAGCCTGACGGTCACTACCGTAGTTTTCTTTTTAGCTGTATTTCTTTTCAGGGATTACCTGATCGACCTTGTAGATCTAAACCCCGATTATTTCAATATGCTTTTGGGGATTTTGGCCCTGGACACCTTGGTGGTAGTGCCATTTGCCTATTTAAGAGTATCAAACAAGCCACTGAAATTTGCGGCGGTAAAGATCTTTAATATTATATTGGTGGTGCTTGTGAATTTTTATTTTTTGTGGCTTATACCCAAACACCCTTCATTAATTCCTGATTTCGTTTTAAATAACTATTCTGAAACGGACAAAGTCCAGTATATTTTTCTCGCCAATTTACTCGCGAGCGGAGCTACATTCTTGATCTTGTTGCCGTACTTTTTCAGGACGAGCATTGCATTCAGCACCGAAATATTTAAGCAAATGTGGAAATATGGGTGGCCGGTGATGGTCGCCGGGATTGCTTTTGTGATCAATGAAATGCTGGATAAAATCCTGTTAAAGGAAATGGTTTCCGATGAAATTATGGGTGCCTATGCAGCCTGTTATAAACTCGCTATTTTTATGACCATTTTCGTTCAGGCCTTTCGGTTGGGTGCAGAGCCATTCTTTTTTAACCAGGCAAACAAGGAAAATGCGAAGCAAACCTATGCCAATATTCTCAATTATTTTGTGATCTTAGGCAGCCTTATCTTTATTGTGATGGTTGTTTATTTGGATTTATTCAAAATGCTTATCGTGCCAAATCCCGATTATTGGGTTACCATTTCAATTGTCCCGGTGGTATTGCTTGCCAATTTGTTCTTGGGGATTTACCACAATCTCTCGGTTTGGTACAAATTGACCGACAGGACAAAATTGGGGATGTACATATCAATTATTGGTGCCATTATTACCATTGTCCTCAATTTATGGCTCATTCCCGTTATTGGTTTTATGGCCTCGGCTTATACAACACTCGCTGCATATGGCACAATGATGCTGGTTTCATATTACTTCGGGAGAAAATTTTACCCGGTTCCGTATAACATTAAAAACCTATTTTTGTACCTGCTTATTTCCATTGGATTTGCAGCTGTTTCCTTTAAATTTTTCAGGGAAAATTATTTTGTTGGGACAGCTTTTGTAGCTTTGTTCTTAATGGTAGTGTTTATAAATGAACGAAAGGATTTCAAAAAGATAATCAATCATTAAAATATTGAATTATGGAAAGAAAAGTAGTTCAACTTAAAATCTCTTTAAAAAATTCCACTCCTCCTATTTGGCGAAGGGTTTTGATAAAAAGTTCGATCTCATTTTATGAATTGCATTACACCATTCAGATAGCTATGGGTTGGGGAACTTATCACTTATATGAATTTAAGATCGGGGATTACCGAATTGGTATAATAAATGAAGATTTTGATGATCCTGAGTCTGGAACCTCTAAAATTATTGACGCTAAGGAGATAACATTAGATGAAGTGATTTCAAGAGGAGAGTTTAAAAATTTTTCCTATGAATACGATTTTGGAGATGGTTGGATTCATTCCATTGTGGTTGAAAAAACCATGCCTTTAGATCCGGATAAATATTATCCCGTTTGCATCAAAGGAAAACTTAATTGCCCGCCTGAAGATTGCGGAGGAATGTATGGATATTACAATCTTTTAGAAATAATTTCGAATAAAAAACATCCGGAATATAGAGATATGGTCGAATGGATGGGAGGTAGATTTGATCCAACCGAATTTGAAGTGGAAGATGTGAATGTGGATCTTGAGGACCTTGAGGGAATTATGGGGGAAGAAGACGATGAAGATTTTTTTTAAATTGGAAAGTTCACAATCTATATTAATTAATAATTTATTATATGTGCACCTTCCTGCCGGTAGGTAGGTTAGCGGCTATTTTGAAGATGATACTTTTAAATACAAGCGCTAACAAATTGATCACTAAAGTTTATAACTCAATAATTTTATTTAAATGAATATTAAAATAATCAATAAATCATCTCATAAACTGCCGCATTACGAAACTGAAGCTTCTGCGGGAATGGACTTGAGAGCCAATATTTCTGAAGCCATTACGTTAAAACCTTTAGAGCGTTGTATTGTCAAAACCGGTTTGTTTATTGAATTGCCGTTGGGATATGAAGCACAGGTTCGTCCACGCAGCGGTTTGGCGGCTAAAAAGGGAATAACCGTATTGAATTCCCCCGGAACCATAGATGCCGATTACAGGGGAGAAATTGGCGTAATTTTGGTCAATCTCTCCAACGAAGATTTTACCATAGAAAACGGAGAACGCGTTGCACAAATGGTGATTTCAAAACACGAAAGGGCACAATGGATACAAGTGGAAGAACTTGAAGAAACAGAAAGAGGGGCCGGAGGCTTTGGTAGCACCGGAACAAAATAATAAATTTATTAACTTATAATATAAGAGAGAATTTGATTGACAAGGCGAAGAAGGGATACTTGACAATATTTCTCAAATCTCATTACTCAATACTAAAATAAATGAAAATAATTGTACCAATGGCAGGTCGTGGCTCACGTCTTCGTCCACATACTTTGACCATTCCCAAACCTTTAATTCCAATTGCCGGGAAACCCATAGTTCACCGTCTGGTGGAAGATATCGCAAAGGTATTGGACGAAAAAATTGACGAGGTAGCCTTTATCATTGGCCGGGATTTTGGCCAGCAGGTAGAGACAGATTTAGTGAGAATTGGCAAAAGCCTTGGAGCCAAGGTGAGTATTTATTACCAGGATCAACCCTTAGGAACAGGCCACGCCATAATGTGTGCTAAGGATTCCCTTCAGGGACCGGCAGTGGTCGCTTATGCAGACACGCTTTTTAAAGCCGATTTCGAGTTGGATAAAGAGGCTGATGCCGTGATTTGGGTAAAGCAGGTTGAAAATCCCAGCGCCTACGGCGTTGTTAAACTCAATGAAAAAAAGCAAATTACTGACCTGGTTGAAAAACCAAATGAATTTGTGTCAGATCTGGCAGTTATCGGGATCTATTATTTTAAAGATGTTTCTGTTTTAAAAGCGGAGCTGCAAGAAGTTTTGGATGAAAACATAATCCGTGGCGGCGAATATCAGATCAACGATGGAATTAATTCCATGAAACAAAAAGGCTACATTTTTGTGCCGGGAAAAGTGGATGAATGGATGGATTGCGGCAATAAAGAAGTCACAGTGGAAACCAATGGGAGAATGCTCAATTTCCTTCATAAAGATGGAGAAAAACTGATTTCCGATTCAGTAAAAATCACAAATTCTGAAATTACAGAACCTTGCTTTATTGGCGAGAACGTGGTTTTGATAAATTCAAAGATCGGCCCGAATGTTTCAGTTGGGAATGGCACAAAAATCGAAAATTCAACTATTAAAAACAGCCTTATCCAAACTAAAACCGAAATAAAAAACGCCAATATGGAAAATGCTATGATTGGGAATTTCGCGAAATTCAACGGAAAATTTACTCAGATCAGCATTGGGGATTATTCGGTTTTGGAGTAATCGGTTGTATGCCGGATCATTCGGTATTTGAAATAATTAAGAACTTAGAGTGAAAATAAACAGCTACATATTTAAACTTATCTTTTTTGGAATTTTATCTACTTCCGCAGTAAATGCACAGGAGGGTGAAATCCCTGTTCAGGATGTCAATGTAGCTGGTAATACCCAAGCAAGCGATGCGTTTCAGGAGCATTTTTTTGAAGCTCTTAAACAAAAGGCGATTGAGAATTACGAAAAGGCAATTATTGAGCTCAAGGCTTGTGAAAAACTTCAGCCAAATAATGCTGTGGTCTTTTTTGAGCTTGGTAAAAATTATAAATTGCTGGAAAATGTTGAGTTGGCCATTTCAAATCTACAAAAGGCAAACAGGTTACAACCCAATAGGGAATGGGTATTGGT
>JBDNHN010000400.1:0-3392 GCA_041688725.1 Gillisia sp. | reverse complement strand
TTGCAATAGCATAAATTATAGATTAACTTCTTGTCTTCTTCTTCTCAGCTTTTTGAGCGCGTTTCTCTTTTAAACTCAGCACAGCTTCTTTCTTAGCCGAATTTTTTGAAGGAGATTTTTCTTTTGCCATGATTTCTGTTTTTATTACAGTTAAGTGGGATAAATATAAGAAAACTTATGACACGAAATTCGAAATAATTAAATTGAAATATAAGTTGATGTGGATTGAAAATAAAATCTTAAATTGTAAAAAAATGCCTGAAGAAAATAAATTCTTCAGGCATTTTAGATTTTAAGTAACGTCTTATTTTCAGTATTATATATGCATTGCTCTGTCCCCGGTAGCTGCCATTGCTGCTTCCTTAACGGCTTCGGCATAGGTTGGATGCGCGTGGCTCATTCTGGCGATATCTTCGGCAGAAGCTCTAAATTCCATAGCTGTTACCGCTTCAGTAATCAAATCTGCAACACGGGCCCCTATCATGTGAACCCCTAAAACCTCATCGGTCTTAGCATTGGTAAGGATTTTCACAAAGCCATCGGTATCTCCACTCGCTCTGGATCGTCCTAAAGCACGCATCGGGAATTTCCCTTCTTTATATTCTATCCCTGATTTCTTAAGTTCTTCTTCGGTTTTTCCTACCGCAGAAACTTCGGGCCAGGTGTAAACAACTCCGGGAATTAAATTGTAATCTATATGTGGTTTCTGTCCTGCAATTACTTCAGCAACAAAAGTTCCTTCTTCTTCAGCTTTATGAGCCAACATTGCTCCGCGAACAACATCCCCAATAGCGTAAATATTCTTCACATTGGTCTGCAAATGTTCATTCACAGTGATCATTCCACGCTCCCCTATTTCAACTCCGGCAGCATCGGCATTTAAACCATCTGTGAAGGGTTTTCTACCTACGGATACCAGGCAGTAATCTGCTTTAAATTCTACTTCTTTTCCTTTTTTGTCATCGGCCTTAATAATTACTTCATTTCCATTTCTTTCCACCGACTTCACTTTGTGGCTTACATTGATTTTCATCCCCTGTTTTTTAAGAACTTTATTAAGTTCTCTTGAAAGGGCTGAATCCATTGTAGGAATAATTCTGTCCATAAATTCTACCAAAGTAACTTCTGCACCAAGTCGCTTATAAACCTGACCTAATTCCAGTCCAATTACTCCGCCGCCAATCACGACCATATGTTTCGGGATCTCCTTTAGCTTTAAGGCTTCGGTAGAAGTAATTACTCTTTCCTTATCAAGTTTTATAAAAGGTAGGTTTGCAGGTTTGGAACCGGTGGCGATAATAACATTTTTTGCTTCAATGGTCTCGTTTTTACCTTCAGTTTTATCAATATTAATATGAGTGGCATCTTTAAAAGATCCTACCCCGTTATAAACATCAATTTTATTTTTGTCCATTAAAAACTTAACACCATCACAGGTTTGACTTACTACAGAAGATTTTCTGCTCATCATTTGTTCCAGGTTCACTTTCACCTCTCCTGACATTTCAATTCCGTGCTCTTTAAAGTGTTTTATAGCATCGTCATAATGGTGTGAAGAATCCAATAAAGCTTTACTCGGAATGCAACCCACGTTTAAACAGGTTCCTCCTAAAGTTGAATACTTTTCAATAATTGCGGTTTTCATTCCCAATTGTGCGCAGCGTATTGCTGCTACATATCCACCCGGCCCGGATCCAATTATTACAACATCATATATGCTCATAATTAAGTTTTTTATAGATTTTTTTTCAAAAGTGAAACAAAAGTACAATTATTCTCTTCAAAGACAAATTCGTCTGAATTGCGTTTTTATAAAATTTAAGGGATTAAAATTCAATAGCTGTGGTGCTTTTCACCGGACTTATTATGAAGGTACTTTGCGTACTTCCGATGTGTTCCAGGTTAGTAAGCTTTGTAAGCATAAATTCCCGGTAAGCTTCCATATCCTTCACCAGCACCTTCAAAATATAGTCGTAATCTCCGCTTACGTGGTAACATTCCAACACTTCTGAAAGTTTTACAACTTCAGTTTCAAACCGGATCACATTTTTTTTTGTGTGTTGCACAAGCTTTATCTGGGTTAAGACCATAAAGGATTTTTCCACCTTTTCGGGTTTAACCAATGCTACATAGCCTGAAATAACGCCATTCCGCTCCAAACGCTTTATTCGTTCAAAAACAGCTGTTACAGATAGGTTTAGTCCATTGGAAATTGCCTTATTAGTGATCTTGCTGTCCTTCTGTAATTTCTGAAGGATTTTTTTATCGGTTTCATCTAATTTCATTTGCTGAAAATTTTTCGGATAGAGACTGCTAATTTTGATAAAAATAGTTTAAAAATCAGAATTAATTAGATTTAACAGTTTTATTTTCTGATAAACAACTTATCTATTGATATTCATTCTTTAATTATTTATATTTGGATATAATCAAATAAAAATTTTATTATGGAATATAAACCCGCAAATCACATTCAGGACTTACAATATTTCGGAGAATTTGGAGGTGTCAACCCTTCAATTTCCGATTCTTCAACCTACACTTTTCATTCAGCAAAGACCATGTTCGACACCTTTGAAGGAAATGCAGATGGTTGTTATCTTTATTCCAGGCATTCCTCACCATCAAACCTATACTTGGGCGAAGCGCTTGCAGCTATGGAAGGCACAGAAACCGCAAACGTTGCGGCCTCTGGGATGGGAGCTATTACCGGAACCCTTTTGCAGCTTTGCAAAGCCGGAGATCATATTGTTTCCAGCAGAACCATTTATGGAGGAACGTATGCTTTTTTAAAGAATTTTGCCCCGAGACTAAATATTGATACAGCATTTGTAGATATTACTCGATTGGATGTTGTGGAAGCGGCAATTACAAAAAACACCAAAGTATTGTTTTGTGAATCTGTGAGCAATCCATTACTTGAAGTTGCGGATATTGCCGGATTATCAAAAATCGCCAAAAAACACGGGCTTACCTTAGTTGTAGATAATACGTTTTCTCCACTTGCGATCACTCCAACAGAACTTGGTGCAGATGTGGTGATCCACTCATTGACAAAATTTATTAATGGAAGCAGCGACACGGTTGGTGGAGTTACCTGTGGAACCCAGGATTTCATCAATTCGTTGCGAAGTGTTATTGATGGCGCCAATATGCTTTTAGGCCCAACAATGGATAGTTTACGGGCAGCTTCTGTTCTTAAAAATATGAGAACCCTGCATATAAGAATCCAACAACATAGCAAAAATGCCATGTTTCTGGCCAAAAAATTTGAAGCCGATGGGTTTAGGACTGTTTACCCCGGACTTGCCTCCCACCCCAGCCACAAATTATATAAAAAGATGATGAACGCTGAATATGGATTTGGGGGAATGATGACAGTTGATGTTGGT
>JBDNHN010000399.1:0-5805 GCA_041688725.1 Gillisia sp. | reverse complement strand
TTTACGGTTTATTCAAAATAAATACATTTTAAAAATTTGATGTTATGAAATGAGCATAACGGCAATACGATACAAACACCGATGAAGATATGCGAATTGCATCCCGAATTATCGAAACACTTTATGACAATTAAAAATTAATAAAAACACATATGAAAAAACTAATTTTAACAGGAGTCTTGATGGTATTCTTCCTCATCCCCTCTCAGGCACAGTTATTAAAAAACCTGAAGAAAAAAATTGAAAACCGGGTGGAACGAACGGTTACTGACAAAATAGCCGACAAAGCAGCTGCTGAGGCCGGGAAAGCTGTTGATAAAGCGATGGATCCCGGGGAGAATAAAAGCGGTTTCCTAATGGGAGCTTCGCAGGCAGACCTATCAGAAATTCCTGAAAAATATGAATATGAATGGATGTATGGGCTTCTCATGAAAAGTAAGGAAGGGGAAACCACAATTAATTATTTCCTTAAAAAAGACGCTTCTTATTTCGGGTTTAAACTCCCAAATTCGGAGGAGATGTTTATGGTAATGGATGTTTCCAGGAATTTGATGATGATGTATATGAATTCAAAAGGAACCAAAATGATCACTGCCTCCAAAATTTCACCGCCTTCTTTTGATGAAATAGAAACTGAAAATGAACGCGATAAATACTCCTTTAAGAAAATAGACAGCAAAACAATCATGGGCTATGATTGCAACGGATTTGCGGCTGAAAATAAAGATGGGGTTTACACTTTTTATATTACCAGTGAGCCGGATATTAATTTTATGGATATTTATAAATCAGATAAAACCAAATTGCCAGCCAACTTTGACCCGGAATGGTTTGAAGACGGAAAAGGACTAATGATGCAAATGATCCTGGAGGATAAAAAAAACGCAAAAAACAATCTGGTTATGACCTGCGTAGCTCTGGAAAAACAATCGGTAATACTGCGAAAAAGTGATTATAAGAGTCTTGCCGGAAATTAATAAAATAACACCTTAATATTTTCAATCATGGAAGAGACAGAACCTTTAAATGCCGAAGAACACAAAAGCAACAGCTATGACCCCAAAAACATAGCAATAATCGCCTATCTCACCATTATAGGCTTGGTTATAGCCTTTTTGTTGAACAACGACAAGAAACACGAATTTTCCTCCTACCACATAAGACAATCCCTAGGATTGGTGCTTTGCAGTGTCGCGCTTTTTATTATCGGGATGATCCCCATTTTAGGCTGGATTGTCAGCTTCCTGGGATCAATTCTTCTGCTTATATTATGGGTGCTTGGGTTTATAAATGCAATTAATAACGAAATTAAACCCGTTCCTGTTTTGGGTAAATATTTTGAAGAATGGTTTAAAAATATTTAACTAATCAGTTCATGCGAAAGAACTCGCCAAAGACCAAAGCCGTATAGATTAGGAATCGGCAGAATTTAAAAAATTAGCCTAGAGATATGTCATAGAAGATTAATTTTAAATTCAAAAAAATTAAGAAGAAACAGTACATTTTATCTTTTGGTCAGGACGATTCATTAGCCCTCGATTAAAATTGCAGGTTAATTTTCTCTTTATAGACTAATTAAAATTTAGGCCTGGCCCACAATTATTCTTGCTCCAATTATCTTCCTAAATCCTTATTGTTTTGGCGACTTGGCAGTTTGTGGAAATACAGGTTTTTCTAGATCATAAATGTTAAAAATTTTCACGTTACTATAGTTATTAACAATTTATGAGCAACTCACCTTCAGTTTATTAAAAATTATATTTTGCAAATCATTGAGTTAATAGATGATTTGAATTGTTAAAAACTTTGTTAAAAACGTTTCTCTCAATCTATTTTAAATTCCATTTGATTTTCCAATATTTGTTAAGGCAGGATATTCGAAGCGAATATTACCATCTGAAAACAAAAATTTTATGGCGCAAATTGAACCTATTTTACAGGAAAATAAAGACCGCTTTGTAATATTTCCTATTAAACACCACGATATTTGGGATTATTATAAAAAAATGGAAGCCAGTTTTTGGACCGCCGAAGAAATAGACCTGCATCAGGATTTCAGCGACTGGACAAACAAACTAAATTCAGACGAACGCTATTTTATCAAACACATCCTGGCCTTCTTTGCAGCTTCAGATGGAATTGTAAATAAAAACCTGGCCGAGAACTTCGTGAATGAAGTGCAATATTCCGAAGCAAAATTCTTTTATGGCTTTCAGATCATGATGGAAAACATACATTCTGAAACCTATTCCTTGTTGATAGACACTTACGTAAAGGACGAAACAGAGAAAAATAAGCTTTTTAAAGCCATCGATTATTTTCCCGCAATTCAGAAAAAAGCCCGATGGGCCTTAAAATGGATAGAATCTGATTCTTTTGCCGAAAGGTTGATCGCATTTGCTGCAGTAGAAGGAATTTTCTCCTCCGGCGCATTTTGCTCCATTTTCTGGCTTAAAAAACGCGGCCTTATGCCAGGACTCACCTTTTCCAATGAATTAATTTCCCGAGATGAAGGCCTTCACAGTGATTTTGCCGTTCATCTTCACAATAATCACCTGATAAATAAAGTACCTAAAGAACGTATCCGCGAGATTATTGTGGACGCTTTAACTATAGAACGCGAATTCATCACCGAATCCTTACCTGCAAGCCTTATTGGAATGAATTCAAAACTCATGACCGAATATCTGGAATTTGTTGCAGACCGATTGTTGGTGGAATTGGAATGCGAAAAAGAATACGGCAGTGCCAATCCATTTGATTTTATGGATATGATCAACCTACAGGGAAAAACCAATTTCTTTGAAAAACGTGTAGGGGAATATCAAAAGGCTGGAGTGATGAATAAAGATAAAGACACCAATAAAATAAGCTTTGATGCCGATTTTTAATTTGGTGTGAAAACCGGTTATAGTCAGGACCCCCACTTTTGATTGTATCCGGTTTATATTTAATTTTTCCTGTTTCCAATTCCGGAATTTCCCCTGACATTTCGGTTTGCAAAAATAGTTTTTCCACTTTTTTAGGCATTTAAAATTATCACCTATGAATGTAGAAAAAAGAGACAGAAGTTCGCTTTCCCCCGAAGAACTGCGTGCCATTATCGCCAAGGCTAAGGAAGAGGATGGGGATGATTGTTTGATGTGTGGATCCTGAAATAGAGAAGAGTTTGGAGAAAATAGAGACGAGAGATAAGATACAAGAACCAGGAATTAAAAACTTTAGGCCGAATCCAATATTACTATAAAAATCTATCCCCCCAATAAATTTGTTGCGCATATCAAAGAAAAGGGGAGTATTCGAAAGTTTACTTCCCTTTTTTGTTATTTTTGAATTGAGTAATTGTAAAACCTGCGGGAAAATAATGATCTGCGGAATTCTGCACGAGAAAAGATAAAAATGGTATGATGAACTGGGAACAACTCCTCTCCTTAAAGCGATTTGGAGATAAAAACAAACGACTTAGGAAAGAACAGGACGAAACCCGTTTGGGATTCGAGGTAGATTACGACAGGATAATATTTTCCCCAGCTTTCAGAAGTCTGCAGGACAAAACCCAGGTAATTCCGCTCTCCAAAACAGATTTCGTACACACCCGGCTCACCCACAGCCTGGAGGTTTCGGTAGTGGGAAGATCTTTAGGAAGATTGGCAGGGAAAAAGATCCTTGAAAAACACCCGCACCTAAAAACCATTCACGGACACCAGATCAATGATTTTGGAGCTATTGTGGCCGCGGCAGCTTTGGCACACGACATCGGAAATCCGCCTTTTGGGCATTCCGGGGAAAAGGCGATTGGGGAATACTTTAGCCTTGGCAATGGAAAACGTTTTAAGGAGCAACTTTCAGATAAAGAATATCAAGATCTTATAAAATTTGAAGGCAATGCAAACGGGTTCAAAATTTTAACTGAAAACCGTCCGGGAATTGAAGGTGGACTTCGGTTGTCCTATGGAACTTTGGGAGCATTCATAAAATACCCCAAGGAATCCCTTCCGCATAAACCCACAAGAAATATCGGCGATAAAAAATTCGGAATTTTTCAAAGCGAACAGGCAATTTTTGAAGAAATTGCAGCAGAATTGAACCTTATCCAGGTTCGAAAAGGAGAACATATCGCCTACGCCCGGCATCCTCTCGCCTTTCTAGTGGAAGCCGCAGATGATATTTGCTATACCATTATCGATTTTGAAGACGGGATCAACCTGGGCTTAATAGATGAAGAATACGCCCTGGAATACCTGATCAAACTGGTTAAAAACAGCATTAATACCGCAAAATATCATTCGCTCACCAATACTGCAGACAGACTTGGTTATCTGCGGGCTCTAGCTATCAACACTTTGATCACGGAGGCTGTGGATCTGTTCCTGAAAAATGAAGACCTCATTCTGGCCGGAGAGTTCCACGATTCCCTGTTCGACAAAAGCAGTTATGATGCTCAAATTAAAGACATCATTAAGATAAGTGTGGAACGCATTTACCAAAGCGAAGAAGTAATAAATAAGGAAATTGCAGGTTATAAAATGCTGTCGTATTTATTGGATACTTATACACAGACCTTTTTACCTGAATCGTCTGAAATTGGGGATTCCAATTTCAATTTGTTGGTAAAACGCTCGGTGCCGAAATTGGTCATTCAGGATGATCAATCGGTTTATAAAACCCTGCTTCAAATTTGTTCCTATACCGCTTCATTAACTGATGGGATTACGGTGGCATCATTTGAAAAATATATGGGATTGAAGTTGTGAATTTTTAGAAAGACCTCACAGATTTAAAAATCTGTGAGGTCTTTCTAAGTTGGTTAATTGACTGTCAGCATAAACTAAAACCTAAAAGTTCTCCAGGACCTGCCTGGCCTGCTAAAATTCATAAACAACTCCTACCCCCAGCATCTGCTTAAACTGCACTCTTGGCCCCAGGATTTCAAGTTCACCGTCGCCATTGGTGTCTTCCTTGACCTTCACATCATCGTCATATCTAAGATGCGAGCCTATATTGGCTTTGATAAAATCATTTACCACGAGATTTAAATTGAGTTCCCAGTCCACATCCACATTCCCGAATTTATTCAAATAATCGGAATATAAACTCAACTGATTTTCTAGGTTTACATTGGTAAAAATTTCCTTTTTAAAACTGCCGGTGAACAAAATCCCGAATTCTGTACGCACTTTATTGCCTTCTTTAATAATATTCCCCAGCTCATCACGTACAGCAGGAGTTACCCCGAACATCCCCTCATTTGCCAGTGTTTGGTTTAAAACAAATGTCGATTTTTGGGTAACAGGGGAAAGATAGATGATCAGGTCCTCCTTAGGAGCTGTATACTCGGCTCCTATTCCTAAAAAAACGTAACCCGGGGCCATAAATGAAGAGATTGGCTTTTCAGTATCAGGGTATCTGTACCCGCTGGCAAATTGAGTGTTGAAATTAAATTTTGCCGAATATCGAAAATTAGAGGTGGGATTTCGCCTATATCCAAAAGTGGAATTGAATACAATTTGATCTTCTGTTTTCCTTACCTCCCTGCCTTCCTGAGCGTTCAGACCATAACGTAATGATGCATTGGTTTTCCAGGAAAGCAACTTCTTTTGATAATTGCGTTCAAAATTGCCGAAAAACAATGCTGAAATTGAATTGTTTCCCCCGGCATTCCAGTTTACAAAAGCTACCTCGTTAAAATTAATCCCCATCGCATTTTTTTGGGACCAAAGAATTATAATTTCCTGGCTTACCATCATTCCAAGATGGGATGCAAGGCTATCGGTTTTTGTTTTATCAACTTTTGTTGAATCAACA
>JBDNHN010000398.1:0-3580 GCA_041688725.1 Gillisia sp. | reverse complement strand
TTGTTTTTTTCATGATTAATTGTTTTTCTGATTTATAATATTTCTGTAAGGCCTGGTATCTCTATTTAGTTTCGGTATGCTCAAAAAGGTTAATTGTTTTTTATAAGCTTTTCGGGCGTATCTATACTTGATATTGTGTGTAATTTCATACTTACCTATAAGGTTATGTCAATTACCAATTAGAACTACACCTTGCTACTTCAAACAATATTCATTAAAATCAATTTTCTATACACATCACATAAGTTTTTGATTTAAAGCAAGTTAAACTTATGGAATTGTTGCAGGAAGAACAAGAACCTTTTTGTAAACTGCAGGTCTCACTGTGTAGTTGGTATTTTTTAAGGAGAATATGGAATTTTCCTGCTTTTGAAATAGCGGATTAGTCATGAGAATTAAACGGAAAACAATTCCTAAAACTTTTTTCTTTGTCTTTAGGTAATTTAAGGGTATTGTGAGTATTGTTGATTTTAAAATAAGTTTTTTATTCGATTGCTTAAGATCACGATCGAGAATCAAGAACATCGGGGAAGTCCATGAGGTATGAACTAGAAAATCCTTTCAAAAATTCGAGGCATCCCTAATCATCGGGATGGGGAATTAAACCCTCACTGAGGGATTGAATTTATAATTAACTCAATCTAGCTTCATAAAAACAAAAACCAAAGGCGCATCGCCAAGTTTTGCTCTATTCCTATTACGTCTATAATCATTAGGAATCTCCACTAGCTTCAAAGTAGTAGAATTAATTTGGACAATCCTATATTCCGTAATAGGTGGAAATGGACTATCTTGATAGCGACGACTGTCTTCCAAATCAACTTTTAAAATATTATTCTGCACATGGTATCGTCCAATTAGATACTCTTGTATTGTACAACCTTCATCATACCAACGCAAGGACATTTTATTATCTGACGAAAAGCGCAATCGATCACTCTCTTTATAGCAAACATTTCTATAGTTGTAAAGACGTTCGTTTCCGTTATTGGTTATTGTACCTGTTGTAATAAAGGACCAGCTTCCCCAAAGACTACCCGGAAGTGGTTGTTGAAGAGTTAAACAACTCAACGTCATATTGCAAATAAGAAATAATAAAATTCCATCCCTTAATTTTAAACTCTTCATAATATGATTTTTTATTTCTAAACAAACCAATAAGTTTCTGTAGTGTAATTTCCCGCATTCCCACACTGTTAAGCTTTTTGCCAATTAGCACTCCAGTTAGCTATTCAAATGCAACATCGACATCAATTTTCTTTCCAGAGCACATAAGTGCTTGATTTATTGTAAGCTAAACTTACCGCGTTTCTGTAGGAGAAACAAGAACCCTTTTATAAATAGCAGGCCTCACTGTATAGTTGGTGTTTTTTAGGTAGAATATGGAATTATCTTCTTAACGGGAAGCTACTAAGTTAAAGATGAATAAATCTGCATAGACGTGGTCTAAAATAATGATTGAGAGCTTCTCCATTTGGTTTTCTCCAATTTGCGGATTTGGAACGGGTATGTCAATCAATAACTGAATCAGATAGTTTTAACCTAATTACGGCATGTTCTCATCTACTCTGTTACGGGCATAAATGAATTCTAAATAATCATCCATCTTGTCTTATTTGATAGATACCCACCATCCAAGTTTCTGAGTATTCTATGAAAATTTTGTTGTAAGATTTGCATTTGTAGCCCTGAAAGTCACTTTTAAAATCGAACTCTACATATGTTTCATAGCCTCAATGGGAACAGGTTCCTTGTTTGTTATTCAAAAGTTATTTTCGGTAATGTTGGATGGTATAACCAGTAGAAGATTCTATATCTATTACTTGGAGTTCTTATACTAGTCTTACTCGCTCTAAGACAGATAGGTTAAAAATATATAGTCTAATTTCTGGTATTTCCATATATGAAGATATAAAATAATCCCTTTTTCAAATTAGAGTATTTACATCTATAAAAGATACGGTTGCCATTACCAATTATACATTAAACTAAACCATCCATACATTTTAACATTCTTAAAACTTAAAAGCCTAATATATTAGAACGATGTTAAATTAAAATCTTATAAATGAAAACAATGAAATTTTTACTTTCCGGAATGTTAGTATTGACTTTCTTTTTTGGTATTTCTCAAGAAAGGAATGGTTTATATGGCAATAGTAATAAGCAGACGACACAAACAATAAAAACACTAAAACCCATAGAGAAGCAAAATACTATAGCTTTTCAAGATAATACTTCTTTTTTAAAAGTTGACACTACTGAAGAAAAGAAAAAAACCGTAAAGAATCGAATTGTTGAGTATGAAGTTGAAATATCGCCTGTTAAAAGCAATCAAACCGCTGTTGTTAGGTTTATAGTAAACTTTTTAGGTTCCGACCAAAAAGGAAGAATTAAAAAACTAGTCAAATATGGGGGAACGGTAGCTCAACAGCTAGATAAGAAGACAGCCAATGAATTAGCTGTTCAACTTCGGAAATTAGGTGTAAAGGTTGAAGTAAGCAGTATGGGAAATGATAAAACGGATAGTGAATACAAGCAATTGGCTTCAAAATTGAACGATCATTTTAATACTAAAACCAATACTTATTTAAGAAAAAAACTTACAATGTTAAGAAAGGGAACGCAACAGCAAAACAATCGAGAAATCACTCGTCTGGCTAAAAGGACAGGTTCAGATGCCAATCACATAAATATGATGGCTATGGCAGAAGAGAAAAGTGCTGAAACAGGCTTACCAGCCCAACTCTATTACGCCATATACCGCGAAGCACCCACGGGTGAAACCACTATATCTTTAGATGTTCCGGATTTCATGAAAAGGATTTGGGAAAATGCAATTAAGGAGAATATTATTGATGCTTCATTTGAAGATCGATTAAATACCTATCTGCAAAAATTTTCTCAGCAGAAGCAAATACCATTACCTAAGGACCTACCGGGTAGAACAAGAAACTGATAGATTAAGATTTGAAAAACAACAAAATTTAGTTGGTCAGAGCTTTGTCAGGTTAACTTGTCATCACCATTTTCGTCGTTCTTGAACTGGGTATAGGCAAGAGTGTTTTCTAGCCGTACTGTCCTTATACATTCCGTTAGATATAATGGGAATGTGGAGACATAATATCTGAAATTAAAGCAATGAATCACATATTAAGAAAAACTATCAATTTTTTAATATTAAAAATTAAACGATTTATGAGCAATTATGTATTAACGACAAATCATTTTCAAGTTGAATGGGGAGGAACTAGGATTGGATTCACTGAAGTATCAGGGTTATCAATTGAGACTGAACCAATCAATTATCGACAAGGTAGTTCCCCCGAATACTCTCCCACAAAAATGCCCGGACAAATAGAATACAGTAATATCATATTAAAAAGAGGCATTACAGAGAGTGACAATGAATTTTATCAATGGTTGAATACAATTTCGCACAATAAGATTGAACGTAGAGATTTGACTATTTCCTTACTAAATGAAAATCACGAGCCTGTTATTAAGTGGAAACTTAGAAATGCCTTTCCAGTTCGAATTGCATGGTCAGATTTAAAAGCCAATGCTAATGAACCAGCGA
>JBDNHN010000397.1:0-2546 GCA_041688725.1 Gillisia sp. | reverse complement strand
CCTGGCAGGAAAAATTGATTTTGATCAGAAATATTTGAGTTATCCCGATGGAAAGTTCAATATCAATTCAAATAAATATCCAACGCTTTCTTTGGCTTATGAAAAAGGTTTTGGTTCTGATATAAATGAATATAATTTTGACCAGATTCGCGCTTCGGTTACACAGGAGATTAGTTTAGGAAATAAAGGAGCTTTCAATTATAATTTAAAAGGCGGAACTTTTTTGGAGACGGGAAACATCGCGTTTTTGGATTATCAGCATTTTAACGGAAACCAGACCCGGATAGGAGACGGAAATTATTTAGACAAATTCCATTTACTCCCCTATTATGACTTCAGCACAAATAAAAATTATTTTGAAGGACATATAGAACAGGATTTTAAAGGCTGGATCCTGGGGAAAATTCCCCTTATCAATAAACTAAATTACAATTTGATTCTGGGCACCCACTTTCTGTCGACCAAAAATAACAAAACCTATTCCGAAGTTTCGGTGGGAATAGACAATCTGGGATTCGGAAAATACCGGTTATTGAGACTGGATTACGCAATTTCAAATTTTGAAGGAAACCGGCAGGGAGCCTTTATCTTCGGACTGAAGTTTTTAGGGATATTGGAGTGACAATTTCCTCAATTCTTGTCTTCCAGTAATGGCACAAAACGAAAATCGCCGTATTCCTTTTTGTCAAATTCCTTAATGGATTTTCTGATAAAAAGTGTCATTATCTGCACCTTTTCACCAATGGGAATAACAAGACGGCCCCCAACTTTTAACTGGCTCAGCAATGCATTTGGCACATAAGGCGCTCCGGCGGTGACAATAATTTTATCAAAGGGGGCATATTCCGGCAAGCCTTTATACCCATCGCCAAAACTTAAATATTTAGGTCTGTAACCAATTTTGGAAAGGAATATCTTGGTTTTCTTATACAATTCCTGTTGGCGTTCTATACTGTAAACCTTGGCTCCCAATTCGCATAAAACTGCGGTTTGATACCCACTGCCAGTTCCTATTTCCAGCACGGTATTTCCTCTTTGAATTTCAAGTAATTCTGTTTGAAATGCAACGGTATAAGGCTGTGAGATAGTTTGGTCTGCCGCAATTGGAAAAGCCTTGTCCTGGTAGGCATGGTCTTCAAAACTGCTGTCCATGAACAAATGCCTTGGAATGCTTTTTATGGCCTCCAGCACTTTTTTATCCTTTACACCTTTGGCCGCCACAATTGCTGCCAATTGTTGTCTTTTTCCTTTATGTTTGAACGTATCCCTGAGCACTTTTAGAAAACTTTTAGCGTATAAAATTAAACAAACTATTTAGAGCATTCAAAGTAAGTTTTAATTATTATTTAATGCCGGTCGTAACTCATTTACAGCCAAAATGGTATTGGCTTTAGCACAAGAAAGGCTATTTTTGTGTAAAATATAAAAATATGCTGAAAGTTGGTGTAATTGGAGCAGGTCACCTTGGAAAGATCCATTTGAGACTGCTAGAGGAATCTTCAAAATATGAATTGGTTGGTTTTTTTGATGACAACCGGGAATTAGCCATTTCCATTGAAAAGGAATTTGGATATAAAAGTTTTAAATCTGAAGAAGAATTAATCGCTTCAGTTGAAGTGATTGACGTGGTAACACCTACAATCACGCATTTTGGAGTTGCAAAAAAAGCAATAACGGCCGGGAGACACCTGTTTGTTGAAAAACCCATCACCTCTACTTATAAGGAAGCTGAAGAACTTATTGCCCTTGCAAAACATCACAAGGTTAAGGGACAAGTAGGACATGTGGAGCGTTTTAATCCCGCATTTCGGGCCGTTGCAGATAAAATTGAGAAACCTATGTTTATTGAGGCCCACAGGTTGGCCGAATTCAATCCTCGGGGTACTGATGTTCCCGTGGTTCTGGATTTGATGATCCACGATATTGACGTGGTCTTAAGCGTTGTCCAATCTAAGGTGAAAAGCATTTATGCCAGCGGGGTTAAAGTAATAAGTGAAACTCCCGATATTGCCAATGCCCGAATCCAGTTTGAAAATGGCTGTGTGGCAAATTTAACCGCAAGTCGTATTTCCCTCAAAAATATGCGAAAAGCGCGATTCTTTCAACGCGACGCCTATATTTCTGTCGATTTTCTTGAACGAAAATGTGAAGTGGTAAAAATGAAAGATGTTCCAAAAAATCCCGATGATTTTGCAATGATCCTACAAAATGCTGAAGGGATTAAAAAACAGATCTATTTTGACAATCCTAAAATAGAAGAGCAAAATGCTATTTTAGAGGAGTTGGAAACCTTTGCTGATGCCATCCGGAATAACACAACTCCAATTGTAACCTTAGAACAGGGTGCAGAAGCATTGCGCATTGCAAACCAGGTGATAGAAAGTTTTAGGAATTAAAGCCCATTCTGGGTATTAATAAAAATAAATATCAGCACATAAATTTTAAGTAAAACTATTGACTTACAAAATATTATCTAAATGAAAAATATAGCAGTTATAGGAGCCGGAACTATGGGCAACGGGATAGCACATACCTTTGCACAATTT
>JBDNHN010000396.1:0-4747 GCA_041688725.1 Gillisia sp. | reverse complement strand
TCCAACAATTTCAAAAGGGCCTGTTGCACTCCCTCTCCGGAAACATCACGGGTAATTGATGGATTGTCACCTTTGCGCGCAATCTTATCAATTTCATCTATAAAAACAATCCCACGTTGGGCCTTATCAACATTGTAGTCGGCTGCCTGAAGCAATTTGGTTAAAATTCCTTCCACATCCTCTCCCACATATCCTGCTTCTGTAAGCACCGTGGCATCCACAATTGCAAGGGGTACATTGAGCATTTTGGAAATGGTTTTCGCCATTAGGGTTTTTCCGGTCCCTGTTTCCCCTACCATGATAATATTGCTTTTTTGAATTTCAATATCATCCTCGCTCTTGGGTTGCATCAATCTCTTATAGTGATTGTAAACCGCTACAGACATCACTTTTTTGGTAGCCTCCTGGCCAATTATGTATTCGTCCAAAAATGCCTTAATAGCCTTTGGTTTATTCAATTTCAGATCTTCCGACAACTCTTTGTCTTCTCCCTCTTTTGATTCTTCTAATACGATCCCATGTGCCTGCTCTATACATTTATCGCAAATATGCGCGTCAAGACCGGCAATTAAGAGATCTGTTTCGGGTTTTTTCCTTCCACAAAAGGAACATTCTAATTCATCTTTCGCCATCATTTTTCTTTTCAGGTTTAAAAATTCCTGTTCCGGTAATTAAAATCCGGAGAAGGAAATTCAAAACACATTTTATCATTCTCTCTTTAAAATATCATCAATCATTCCGTATTCTTTCGCCTTATCGGCTTTCATCCAAAAATCACGATCGCTGTCTTCAACCAATTTATCATAAGGCTGCCCGGAATGTTTAGAAATAATATCATATAATTCCTTTTTAAGGATCAGGATCTCGCGTGCTGTGATTTCAATATCGCTGGCCTGGCCTTGTGCCCCACCCAAAGGCTGATGAATCATAACCCTGGAATGCGGTAATCCACTGCGTTTTCCCTCTGCGCCGGCACATAATAAAACAGCTCCCATAGAAGCAGCCATCCCTGTACAAATTGTGGCTACATCCGGTTTTATAAATTGCATTGTATCATAAATTCCCAATCCGGCATAAACTCCACCACCGGGAGAGTTGATGTATATTTGAATATCTTTTGCTGAATCTGTACTCTCCAAAAACAGCAACTGGGCCTGAACAATATTGGCAACCTGATCGTTGATCACAGTTCCCATAAAAATGATCCTGTCCATCATCAATCGTGAAAAAACATCCATCGCAACGGCGTTCATTTGACGTTCTTCAATGATATTGGGAGTCATTCCCGTCGGGTTCATACTGCCTACTATTTTTTCATAGTAATTGCTATTGATGCCATGATGTTTGGTTGCATATTTTTCGAATTCTTTTCCGTAATCCATAGCTGTATAAATTCTAATATTAAGTAAATAAGGCGTTACCATATTGGTTTAACGCCTTAAAGATATGTATAAATTTCAAGAAAACTACTTGTAAATCTCTTTTACAAAGTCCTCATAAGTAACTTCTTTTTCTTCCAGTTTGATATTTGTCTTATAAAAAGTCAGTAGTTTTTCGTTGAGCAATTGTTCAGACAATCGCTTAACTTCATCCTCATTGGAAAGCACCCGTGAAGCGATATCATCAAGTTCTTTTTCTGCAGGGTCCAGTTGACCAAATGAGGCCATTTGTTCCTTGATCCTATCGGTGGTAAAGGATTTTAAATCTTCAAATTTTACCTGAAGATCATTTTCATTGATCAATTTCCCCTCAATCAGCTGAAAACGCAATCCTTGTTCGCTTTTTTCAAATTCTTCTTTGGCTTCATCTTCGGTCAAAGGTTTTTCGCCTACGGTTCGGATCCATTTTTGAAGAAAATCCTTAGGAAGTTCAAATTTGTTGTTTTCGATAAGGGATTCGGTCACATCGTTCAGCAATTGCTGATCACCTTGTTGTTGGAACTGCTTTGCTGCATCTTCCTTTATTTTGTCTTTAAGACCGTCAACAGATTTTACCTGATCTTTTCCGAATAATTTATCAAACAGCTCCTGGTCCAATTCAGCCAATTCTTGCTTGTTGACCTCAGATATGGTAAATTCTACTACTATATCCAATCCATGGGCTTTATCGTGTTCAATTTTCAGGAACTCCATCAATTGATGCTCATCTCCAAAAAGATCTTTTGTATTAAGGCTAATGACATCTCCTACCTTAGCACCCAAAAATTTGTCAAGATTTTCCTTTCCTTTCAATTTTTCTAAAGGAAGAGTGGCCTGACTGTCAATATTTCCTGCTTCATTTTTGAAGGTTCCGACTACAACATCTCCTTCTTCAGCTTCATTCTTGGAAACCAGTTTCCCGTATTGTTTTTGGATTTCCTCAATCTGGTTTTCAATCATCTCATCACCTGCAACAATTTTATAGTGGGTAATTTGTTTTTTGGTCTCCAGACTAACCTCAAACTGAGGTGAAAGGCCTAATTCAAATTCGAAGGAATAATTGTCTTGGTCCCAGTCAAAATCTTCCTGTTCTTTAGGAAGCGGATTTCCAAGCACATCCAGTTTTTCTTCTGTCAGATATTTGTTGAGGGCATCCTGCAACATTTTGTTTACCTCGTCTACAAGGACCGATTTCCCGTATTGTTTTTTAACCATCCCCATAGGGACGTGACCTTTCCTGAATCCGGGGATATTGGCGGTCTTCCGATAATCTTTTAATATATTGTCAACTTTGTCGCTATAGTCTTCTTTTGCGATATTTACTTTTACAACCGCATTCAATTCATCGATATTCTCTCTGGTAATATTCATATTAACTTGTTATAAAAATTGGTGTGCAAAAGTACATAATTTTTGATTGTTGACAAAGTTTCAAAACCCTGAATTTCAGCAAATTCCTATTCTGAGCCTAAAATTGAAAATAAAATAGATTGAAATATAGAGAGCAATAAGCTGAAAATTAAAGCTATCCAAAATCCATCCACTCCAAATCCTGATATAAAGGAATCTGCCAGAAGAATGATTATCGCATTAATCACCAGCAGGAACAATCCTAAGGTCAAAATAGTTACCGGCAAAGTAAGCAACACCAGGATTGGCTTAACAATAAGGTTTAGTAAGGCGAGCACCACTGCCACGATAATTGCGGTTCCGTAACCTGCCACCGAAACTCCCGGAAGGAATCTCGCAATTAAAAACACTGCTACTGCAGTTAATAAGATGCGGATGATCAATTTCATAATTTATTTATTTAGCTAGTTTCCTTACAAAAATGCAAAAAAAAGCGCCGGAAAAATTCCGGCGCTTTACATTTTATGATTTTATTAATACGAAAATATACCTTTTGGTTACTGATATTTACTGAACATCATTGCTTAAGGTCACTGTTCCATAGTTACCGACGTTCACTTTTGGAACTGTAGAACTATAGGTTTCGTTCACTGCATTCAGAACAAGATTTGCCACAGCTGCATAACCTCTTGGTGTTGGATGAACCCCATCTAAAGAAAATGCTCCTCCGGTCACAAATACAGAAGTAAGCATTCCTTCATCAAAAGGAATTCCTCCATTGGCAACTTGAGTTAAAAAAGCATTGAGATCTACAAATGCAAGGCCATTTGCCTGAGCCAGGGCTTTTATAGTGACATTATACGAAGTTGTTGCCGCGGCAACTGCCTGAATTTCCTGATCGTCTAAAGCATCTTTATCATCTATCCCGCTAACGGCATCGAGAACCATTTGCGCTTCCTCTTGAGTTGGTTGCCCACCAGTTTGAAGAATTCCAAGTACCTGCATAACTTCTGGGGTTAATACTACAGAACCATATCCTTGAGCTAATGCTCCTTGATCAATAGTTAATACCAACAATTCCTGCTGGGTCATTTGTCTAAATCCTAATGGATTTGTTTGAGATACAGGCACATCTATTAAAAACCTGTTTGGGCCTTCATTAAAAGTGATCGCATATTGAGCAGCCAAAGCCTGGGCCTGTTCCATAGAAGCGCCCTGCATCATTGCTCCCTGGGTAAAAATACCTGCTACGGCCTGGAAAAATCCGGTTAAACTGGCTGCTGTTGCGGCATCAAGAACAAGGGCATTATTTGGAACAGTTGTAAAATAAGGAATCGTGGTTACATCCGGAATATTCATTAATACTCCACCAGCTCCTGTACCCACCATAGCAGTTACAATTTGAGAATACGTTGAAGCAAATACATCCGGATCTGTAATATCATTAGGACCATAGGTAGAAGGATCTAAATTTCCTGTTTGATCTACTCCATCGCCACCTGAGGTAGCATAACTCAACACATCATTATCTCCTGCCAAAAGGGAAAAGAAGGTTGGGTTTTGTGCTACAGCATCGCCCAATATTGTTGCTTGAGGAGAGGAAGCAAAACGCACGAAATATGGATTGGAAGTTCCAACAGGAACTCCGGCAATGTTACCATATCCCGGAGCTAACAAATGAAAACTTTTTACTCCGGGAACTCCCATATTATTGAAAGGGCCGGAAAGCACGTTTGTTATATCGGTAGTTGGGGCCATCCCGGCATAAATTTTTGGAGATGGACCACTTGCACCAACCGCAAGCACTCTTCTATTGTCGGTTATTTGAGTTCCTCCCATAAGAAGACCTCCGGCATTATCGGCCATCAAAGGCTGGGCGAAAGCTCCGGTTTCCTGAACTAACGAAAATTGGCCAGCCATTATGTTAGGATATGAATTTTCCTGGCCTGAAATATACAGAGCTCCATCGGCATACCCGG
>JBDNHN010000395.1:0-3463 GCA_041688725.1 Gillisia sp. | reverse complement strand
AGGGGAGTAAGCATCACCCCTGTTTCCCATGGATTTCCGAATTTTAAAGCATCCACCCGGGCAGCAAATCGTTTATTAAACTCCTCCCTGATATCTTCATGAACATAAATAATTTTGAGGGCAGTACAGCGCTGGCCGTTAAAAGATAAAGTCCCCGAGATACATTCGTCAATAGTGAGATCCAGATCGGCATCTGGCAGGATAATCGCCGGGTTTTTAGCTTCCAGACCTAATACCAGCCGCAGCCTGTTTTTATGGGGATGCTGATCTTGCAAAGCGATCGCTGAGGAGCTGTGCCCAATTAAGGCCAAAACGTCAATTCTTCCGGATTTCATAATTGGCACGGCTACTTCCCGGCCTCGGCCGTAAAGAATGTTGACCACTCCTTTTGGAAAACTGTCCCTGAAGGCTTCCAGTAAGGGAGAAATAAGCAAAACCCCGTGTTTTGCCGGTTTAAAAATAAGGGTATTTCCCATAATTATAGCCGGGATCAATAAAGCGAAGGTCTCATTTAAAGGATAATTATAAGGTCCCAGGCAAAGCACTACGCCCAAAGGCCCTCTACGAATATGAGCGTGCACATTATCGCGTTTTAAAAATTTGGCGCTATTCCTGTCCAGTTGTTTGTAATCTTCAATAGTGTCGTTGATATACTCCACCGTTCTGTCAAATTCTTTCTGAGAATCGGTTAGGGTTTTACCTATTTCCCACATCAATAAATTTACAACTTCCTCCCGTTTGGTCTTCATTTGGATAACAAATTGCTCCATGCAGGCAATTCTTCGGGAAACTTTCATAGTTGGCCACTCTCCCTGACCTTTTCCATAAGCGTCACAAGCAGCATGCATGGCTTGCAGAGCAGGGGCTTCGTCCATATGCGGAACGCTTCCCAATAAGGTTGGTTTATACGCTTCGGTAGATGAAATTGTCGAATAAACATTATCTGTTTTACCTTTCCAGGTGACTAATTCTCCATTGATCAGGTATGTTTTTTGGTGCAGCAGCTCTTGAATTTGAAATTTCCCGGGATTCTTCATGTTTAATATTTTTTGTCAATAGTTCTATTCTGTAATCTTCATAATAATTTATTAGAAGATTGATTTCCAAAAGTAAAAAATTAGGATTTAGGGGCAAATTTTTAGCTATTTAAATTCAATTTTGGATTTATTGTAATTTATAGGTCATAACTTTGATTTAGTAAAGAGAGTCTCCGAAGGGTGATTTGGGATTCGATAATTTGAACATTCAACATTGAATTTTTTCTCGCAGATTACGGGAAACCGTAACGAAAGTCTCCCGTCCCGCTTTATTTTTGAATTAAACAAAATAAGCTCTGGGGATCAATTGCTTTATTTTAGGGAATAAAGTAAGGATCAAACCCGGGGTTTATTTTTTTTAACATTTCTAACAGAGACAGATTATGAAACAGCTTCTTCTGGCAATTATAAGAATGTATTGGAATTTGGTGCCCGTTTATAAACGCGGCCCCTGCCTGTTCAAAAAAACCTGTTCCCATTATATTTACGATCTAACCACTGACTACGGCCTTATTGCCGGATAAAAGCATTTTTATTTCGCTATTTAAATTGTCGTGGGGGATTCTCCCTGTTTAAAAACCCACACACCGGAAAAACCCAAATGGTCCTTAGATCCAATAAAATAATTGGAGAAGATGATATCGCACCACGTTTTTTGAGGAGGGAGAAATAAAAGTAATATCTTAGAGAATATGCAGGAAGTGGTGGAAAACAAGATTAATAAGTTTTTCATAAAGACCTGTTTCAATTCCCTGATCTCCCTTTTTAGGCAGGCTTCAAGGCTTTCATTTTCTTCAATTTTGCCGCCGGGGAATTCCCATTTCAGGGGAAGATTCATTTTTTCGCTTCGCTGCGCGCAAAGAATCTTTCCGTTTTTCTCAATGATGGCACACGTTACCTGGAGCATAAACAGTATTTTAAGAATTTTTAAATTACAATAAATCCATTATCTAATCTGTACTTAAAGTGCCAAAAGTCTTAAGTGTGTTGAGTTATGAGGAAAAATAGAAATTGAGGACAACTTTTCTTTAGGCAATTTAGGTGCTCAAAATCTTATGAACTGATCAGTTATTCTTAAACTTAACCGAAAATTTAAGTATGTCTATTCCAATTCAATCCTTTCAATTTCCAGGGCAAAGGTTTCTGCTGTTTTATTGGCTATCAAAAAGGCGATCTCTTCCATACTTTGGCCGGGATAATTCGGGAGCTCCAGTTTTTGGCCTCTAAAGGATGGGTGCATAATTGCAAAGGGGATTTCCACCGTGCTCCAGATTGAGGTGGTTTTAAAAGATGCGATATACGCATGGGAATCCCCGGCGTTGCTTTTAACCCTAAATTGGTAGGATTTTCCGTCCCCTTTAACCCGCAACTTTATTTTGGTAAATTCTCCTACCGATTTTGATTCAAACCTGTGCCGCACCGATGAAAACCCGCCGCTATTTTCAGTGGAAATGTGGCCCTGAAAAAGCCCGTGACCTTCCGGGGACAGGCTGAAAGATCCGTTGGATCGGCCGCCCATCACCACATCATCTACAACAATCCAGTTGACTGGTTCACTTTGGGCATTAAAATTGAAAAAGATCATAGGTTTTTGGAGTGTTAGAAAAAAACACAAGCAGAGAATGACTTTCATGTTTTTCGGTTTATGTTGTCAAATATACTGCTTTCGCAGTTTTCCGGGGGAATTGGAAATCTCACTTTAGAGTCATGAAAAATTGCTAAATAAACTTCACATAAAAAAAATCCGCCACAAAAAGCGGCGGATTTTTTTTATGTGGGAAAGTTCCGGATCGTCTGCCTTCAGGAAATAAATTATAGTTCTAAAACAGCGTTTTCTGCCCCTGCATATTCGTTCCACTGGAAACGATCGGCTTCAGCTTCATTAGAGAAATTCCCGTCAATAAGGTATCTGAACTCATAGGAATTCTTCATAGGAAAATTAAAAGTTCCTTTAAATGAGCCGTTTTTTAACTTTTTCAATTCGTTTTCCTTTGGGTCCCAATTGTTGAAATCACCCACTACAGTAACATTTTTTGCGTCTTGTGCAGGAACGGTAAATGTGACTTTGCACACTGGTTTTGTCTTTAAAAATTGTTTTGTAATTCCCATATCTTTTTAATTAATTTGTAAATAAACATTCTAAATTTGTGGATTACAATGATAAATATCATTTTTAATAATTTGATAAAACTGTATGGCCAATTATTTCATACAGACAAAATAGCTATTTGAAACTAAAAAAATCCAACTCAAAAAGAGATGGATTTTTTCTTCGGTCTTTCGTCTTCAAACCTTGTTACTCAATTTTCAAAAAAGTCTTACATCACAAATTTAGAGCTGATGGATTCATTGTTGTGTACCCTTTTCATAACATCGGCAAACAATTCGGCACAGCTTATCACCCTTATTTTTTTGCTTGATTTTTT
>JBDNHN010000394.1:0-4265 GCA_041688725.1 Gillisia sp. | reverse complement strand
TACAATTTTAACGTTTCTTTTTGACTTCTGCAATTATTATGGAGGTTGATGTGCTTAGTGGTAAGCCTAAAAAGTTGACAAGTTGACGTCAAGTTTTTTTGGCAAAGAAAGATCTCCTATACTATTACTCATTATCCATTTAACCTTCTGCTAATCCTGGATTCCAATTCTCCCAGAAATTAAATGGAGTATAGAGAACGGTTGTCAGAATTATATCATTCTCTTTATCAGATTCGTAGTTCCAGTATTTTATCATTGTGGTCCATTTATTCGTAGGATAGCCTTTTATTTTGAAATAGTCCATTTCAGTTGATAAATTCTCTGCCAAAGTGAGGTAGGCTCTTTCCTCCTGATTTCCAATAATTAAATATTCCTGACCTTTCTTTATCTTCTGAAAATCCTCATCTAAAACAAAATATAAATTGACACCTATCTGCTCCGTGTTAGTTGAAATTAAAAATGTTTTCTTCCCAAAGGTCATAGGTTTCTTTGTAGAGAATTTGGAGATGTGTTTAGAAAGATTTTTCTCCTGATCTCCACTTTCTCCAATGATATCCAAATAACTCATATACCTTGAAAAGGCCTCTTGTCTTGCTGAGATAGGGTTGATTTTATCTTCAAAAGGATTATTGATTTCTTTAATCTCTATTTCTCCAGCTTCTGATTTAGAGGCTAACCGGGTTTTTAATATATATGAGACCATGCTTAAAAGATTTTGCCCTAATGTAATAAAAAATGAGGGTAAATTTTTTTTTTGGAAAAAAAGTTAAGCGCTATTCCTTATCGAAAGCACGACTTAAACTAACATCAACCCCCACGCTTTTTTAAATTTGGGGATTGTCCCCACTTAATGATATTAATTTATAAAATCACTTAAACTATGGTTACGATTGTAGATTACAAATCCTATCAAAAGGACAATGGGGAAGAATTTTTTGCGCTTGTTGTGCAAGGAGGATTAGAAGCTGTAAAAAGTAAAAAAACCAACAAAACTTATTTTACAGCTAAAACGGCTAGAGTAGCTTGCACTTTTGGAGAAGAAATGTGTAAGAAATTATTTGGCACTGAAATGCCAGGAAGTATTATGAAAGTTGAGGTAGACCCTTATGAATATGCTATTCCGGATACTGGGGAAATAATAAACCTTAGTCATCGCAATGAATATGTAAGCGAGGAAGAAGCTATTATTCATGAAAATGTACAGAAAGAAGCTAGTGTGATTTAAACTGGTGTAATAGTAAAGAATGAATAGGGTGGCAGAGATGCTGCCCTTTTTTATGTTTAACCGTTATCAATAGAAATCATATTTTTTTTAATGATAACATCTAATAAAAATAATTATGAAACTACAAATAGCTCAAAGGAGCCAAGTGAAACTTAGAATTGGCTTAAGTGGTCCAAGCGGGTATGGCAAAACTATGTCTGCATTATTACTTGCATTTGGAATTACGCAGGATTGGAAAAAAATCGCAGTTATAGATTCTGAAAATAATTCTGCAAGTCTTTATTCCCATTTAGGCGATTTCAACGTCTTAAGTATGGAAGAACCTTTTGCCCCACAGCGTTATATAGAAGCCATTAGAACCTGTGAAAATGCGGGAATGGAGGTGATAATCGTTGATTCTATTTCCCACGAATGGTCAGGAAAAGGAGGTTGTCTTGAAATGCACGAAAAATTAGGCGGAAGATTCCAAGACTGGGCAAGGGTAACGCCTGAGCATAATTCTTTTATAGATGCACTACTGCAATCTAAAGCTCATATCATAACCACCGCCCGTAGAAAAGTAGATTATTCCTTAGATAGGGATATGAACGGGAAGACGAAGGTAATGAAACTGGGAACAAAGGAAATTACGCGGGAAGGATTTGAATATGAACTGACAGTGAATTTTGAACTTATCAATGAAAACCATTTGGTAAAACCTTCTAAGGACAGAACTGGGTTATTTATGGATAAACCTGAATTTATAATTAATCAGGCAACAGGTAAAAAGCTAAAAAATTGGTGTACAGATGGAATTTCTCTCGAAAAAGTGAAAGCAGAAATCCAGGATTGTAATCATCTAGATGGTTTGAAACAACTGTACCGGAAGTATCCATCATTGTCTAAAGAAATTTACCAACTTATTATGGATCGTAAAAAAATAATTGAGAATATGGATTCTCAGGTAATAGAAGAAAAAAATATTGAACAACTTAAAACTACAGAAAATGGAATTAATCGGAAATAATCAAATAAAAAATCAAGTCATCAATGAAAATGAAATAGTAACGAATTCAAGTCGGAATTTCATTGAAGCGAATACAGAATCAGTTAGCCTGGAACATTTAAAAAAAGAATGTATTATTCCTGTATTTGCTAGAGATAATGAAAGTACTATTAGTCATTATGAGTTCGTCCAAAAAACTCGTGAGATCGCTCAGGATTTATTTCCTGAGTTTGACATTTCAGAGCCGAATATTAGGACATCTCATTTGATAAAAGGAAGAATTCCTTCTGCAATTGGCAAACCAGCAAAAGAATTAATGGACCACGAAAAAACTCTTTATTATGAGAGATGTGCGTTTGTAATGGATATTCCTGCTGTGACGCAAAATGTTAATGGTAACAAGCTTGCTCTCACTATAGGTGGAGTAAGAGCTTATAATCAGGAGAATCTTTATAGTAAGAAAAGTCCTGAAAAATTTAAAGTATTTATAGGGTTTAAAAACATGGTGTGTACCAATCTTTGTATAAGTACAGATGGCTTAGCAGACCAAATTAGAGCATCTAACACACATCAGTTATCTTATTGTATAGAGGATTTATTACAAAGCTATGACCTTAAATCTCACTTAGAATTGATGGAAAGAATGAGTAGATATGTGCTTACTGAAGAACAATTTGCTCATTTTGTTGGAAAGCTCAGAATGTTTCAATTTATGAATAAATCTGAAAGAATAAATGTGTTTCCTGTTATGTTGAATGATGGGCAAATTAATAATTTGGTAAAAGATTATTATGCTTGTCCTCAATTTAAAAGGAGTGATGATGGATCTATTAATTTATGGAAGCTTTACAATTTATTTACAGAAGCAAATAAGTCCTCCTACATCCATAATAATTTTGAGCGCAATGTAAACGCGTACGAGTTAATCAATAACCTGGCTAATTCGCTCCAAAACAGTTCCAAAAATTGGTTGCTGCATAATTAATTATATAGCGTTTATGATAAAATGAATGAGAAACACTTGGCAGAAATTTTAAAATATAGTTCGCCTAAAACTTTATATATAATCACCTGGAATAATCTACTTAAAAAACTTTTCTGTCCATTTCAGGTGGAAGCGAAATATGATATTGGTGATTTAGTTAAGGGCGAATTAGTATTTGTAGATGCAGTTAAGGTAACTGATAAATTAAAAACCGTCTTTATTATCAAGGGATTTGCTTACCACTATTATCATTTTGAAATATTAGATCCTAGCTGATAAATATGAATTAAAAGGAGTTTATGCTGTATTTTGGATTAAAAGCTTTTGAGACGGTTTTCTCCTATAAAAAAAACCACTGAAAATGAGAGCTCACTTTTTAACTGCATTGTCTGCATTATCCGCATGATTTCAATAATTTGCGCGATAATGTAGATTTTGCAATTAAATAAATAATATGATTATTCCCACATTTAAGTTTTCAGATTTTAATAGTCAAGAAAATTTCTTGGCTTTAAAGGAACATTTTTTAGCTCAAGATTATAGACGTGATCCTCAAGCAATTCTTAATTGGGTTAATAAGAAGGTAAGTGAAACTAAAGCGGATGAGAAAATAGAGGATAACCCTAAAATAATAATCCATATTAATGATTATTCCACAGATTCTAAGATAATTATGGAAAAAGAATTTATTGGAGATTTTCTAAAACCTAATATTATCCAGATAGCAAATCGAGCATATTCAGAATTTAAGTCTGAACTAATTAATAAGGGAATTTATGATGTAAAATCAGTAGATGGTTTGGCTAGGCATCTATTAAATAAATTAAATAATGACACTGACTTAATTGAGAAAGCAGAGTACTTAGATAAGGAAGTTAAGCATACTATATTTGAGGAGGTCGATAAATTTAATCTACTAATCGAAAATCATCTTGAATATCCTTACCCAGAAATAAAAAATAAAATTCCAATGAATTGGTCTCGAACTGATGTGATTTATTTTTTTCATCTTCTAAGGAAGAATGAAGTATTTGGAAAAATTAGGGAATCTGATCTAGGGAGAATTATTG
>JBDNHN010000393.1:0-4626 GCA_041688725.1 Gillisia sp. | reverse complement strand
GTATTCAGTTCCTGCTCATATTTACAGAGCATCCCCATAACCAACGTGTTCTTTCTTCGCAATCCAAGAAGATTAGTTTCAATAGTGCTATTTTTCAATAACTGTTTTTCAATTAACTTTAATTGTTCTAATTCAGTATTCAGGGTTGATAACGAATCGATCCATTGACTCAATTCAATGAGATCTTTTTTGATACATAGTTTTCTGTGAGCATCTATTATGTATGGTAATTGGATTTTCAATAGACCGTATTTTTAAGATGTCATATTCATTAAAGTGAATTTACCCTGGACCTTAGTAAAAAAATCATCCTTTAACCTTCTGTATTTATCCACATGGTATAAATAATTTCTTCTGTAGCTTTCGTGTTCGGTTATAAAGATCATATCACATTGGGTGTCTTCACATTCTACTATGTCCCTCCTGGAAATCACGTATTTGTGAAGCGCATTGAGTAAAGTATCATTTTCCGCATCTTTCTTCTGAAATTTTTGAAGTATACTTTCATCATCAAACTTGTTGCTTAAATCATCTCCACAAAGACCGATAAGATTGGTCAACTCTTTTTTAATATATTTTAAATGGCTAATCCAATTGTCCAATTCAATAGTGTTTATTTTATGCGTCATATCAACTTCATTGTCGTGATGATATATTTCTGTTTGTAAGATTTCCATTTTCAAATTTTTAATATGTATTTAATATTTTTTTGGTTTTATCTTGAGTTACCGTAATAATTTTAAGTTTTTGTTCACCAGAAGGAAAGTCCCATTCTATAGTATCACCTTCTGAATACCCAAAAAGAGCTGCTCCCATGGGTGTGAGAATGGAAATTTTATCCTGTTTGGCATCTTTATCTGGTGGTATAACCAGTTGGATTGCTTTCTTCCAACCATTTTCAGAATTTACCATTATTTTGCTATTAAAGCGAATCACATCTTCTGGCATATCGGCTTCATTAACTATTAGAGCATTTTTCAACTCATTGATCAACCTTTGTAAAGATTTTTGTGTTTCAAAATCTTCGGCATATCCAGAGATGTTGAGTATGCGCTTTATGTACACATACTCTTTCTTTTCCAAAATCAAACTACCATACTTCATATCTCATTATTAATTGTTATTACTATGGAAAAATTCCTCTTTGTATGTAGGCTGTTTCAATTCTTGAAATTGCAAGTATGAATGCCGCGGTCCTCCAGTCTGTATCACGTTTTACTACTTCAGCATGTATCTTATGGAAATTTTCTGTGATTTTCTTTTCAATTTTGGCCATCACTTCTTCCAGTTGCCACATTTCCCCATTTCGGTTTTGCAGCCATTCAAAATAACTTCCTATAACTCCTCCTGAGTTACAGAAAATGTCGGGTATAATAGTTACGCCTTTTTCCAGTAAGATCCTTTCTCCATCATTATCTGTTGGGCCATTTGCACCTTCAGCAAGGATAGAAGCTTTGATCTTAAAAGCATTCTCTGCCGTTATTTGGTTTCCAAGTGCGGCCGGGATCACGATATCACAGTCTAATCCGAAAAAATCTTCAGCATTCATCTCCTCTGCTTCATCAAAACCTTTTATAGAACCTTTTCTAGGCTCACAATGTTGTGCCAGAGCTTCGGCATCAATCCCATTCTCATTATGTAGGGTAGCGTGCGCATCTTGTATTGTGATTAATTTCGCACCATCTTTTGTTAAGAAATGGGATGCCCAATAACCAACATTACCGAAGCCCTGGACTATGAACTTTTTATCTTTTAGATCCTGATTTACTGTTTGCAGCAGTAGTTTTATTGAGAGATACACCCCAAAACCTGTTGCGCGGTCTCTTCCTTCCAGGCCTCCCGCGCCTACCGGTTTCCCAGTTACAACATGTTGATTATGGGAACGTTCTGAAGAGGAGATAGTGGACATATAAGTATCTACAATCCACGCCATAGTCTGCGGATTTGTATTCACATCAGGAGCGGGAATATCATGTTCAGGACCGATATTTTCTCCTAAAGCATATGTGAAACGCCTGGTGATACGTTCTAATTCGGAATCGGAAAAATTTCTGGGATTAATTTTTATTCCACCTTTCGCGCCTCCAAATGGTAGTCCTGCCAGTGAAGTTTTCCAGGTCATCCACATAGCAAGTGCTTTGGCCGCGTCTATATCAACAGTGTCGTGATATCGCAAGCCTCCTTTGTAAGGTCCCAACGCATTGTTGTGCTGCACCCGGTAACCTGTAAATACTTCCACTTTACCATTGTCCATTTTTACAGGAAAATGAACAATTATTTCGTTGTTTGTAATCCCAAGAATTTTTCTAATATTAGGATTAAGATCTATGATATCAGCCGTATTATTGAACTGATTCATTACTGTCTCATACATAGACTGTTTATTCGCTTTTTTAGTGTTTATCATTTTTTTTATTCAAAGTGTTCGCAAAATAATTTTCTGTCCTCTTTCCATGTACAATATTTTCGGTGGTCGCAGTTAAAACATAGACCTTTGAGAATCTCCGGTGTCAAGTCATCGTGATGGTTCTTATTAGTAATAACAGCTTTTATTTTTTTGGTGATCAAATTCATTTTTTCATAGATTTATATCACTAAGCCATCACAACTTCCGGCTGGTGTTTTTTATTTAATTGAGTTGCTGTCTTTGGTTGAGCAACAAATTCTATTAATGCTTCGTCATATTCGCTGCAGGACCAGACTTTGTTTTTTTGAGTGGTTAATACGCAGGTTTCCTTATGCGTGCATGTGGGACATATGTTGAATGAGTTTGCCTTCATAGTATATTGTTATTATTTGTATACCATAAGGCAATGTATATGCCAGTGGATGCCAAGAAAAGTTCTATAAAGAGGAAATCCCTTGTAATACAAGGGATTGAGAGTTTAAAAGAAATAATAACGAAACTATGTGACTGATACAATATTTCCCGGTTGAGACAAAATGTATCAGTCAGAAATTGATTTAATCTGAAAGTTTCTCCCGTATTGTTTTACGATCTATACCTAAAATATCGGCAGCTTTTGTTTTATTATTGTTTGTAGCGTTTAGTACTTTTTGAATATATCGTTTCTCTATTTCTTTAAGTGGAAGTAATTCTTCCTTTGGAAAATCAATATTAAATTTAAGTGTTTCCGGTAGATGTTCAATTTCAACAATTTTATCACACATAATTACAGCACGTTGTATAACGTTTTCAAGTTCTCGTATGTTTCCTGGCCAGTCGTATCGCTGTAAAACATCAGCAGCTTCCTGGCTTATTTTTATGAAGCGGTCTTTATATTCTACCCCATATTTAAATAAGAATTTTTCAACCAATAAAGGAATGTCTTCCTTACGCTCACGTAATGCGGCCACATGTATTTCTACCACGGTAAGCCGATAAAAAAGATCTTCTCTAAAAGTTTCTTTCTTGATCATTTCCTTTAAATCACCATTGGTTGCTGCAATGATACGCACATCAATTTTATCCGGTTTTTGCGCTCCCACTTTTACGACCTCTTTTTCTTGTAGCACACGTAATAATCGAGATTGAACCGCGGTAGATGCATTGCCAATCTCATCCAAGAAAATAGTCCCTCCGTTGGCCGCTTGGAAAAAACCATCTCGTGCTTTATCGGCTCCTGTAAAAGCACCTTTTGTGTAACCAAACAATTCAGATTCCAACAGATTTTCCGGAATGCCACCGCAGTTTACCACAATAAATGGAGCTCTTGAAAATTTACCTTGATAATGAATAGCTCGTGCTACTAGTTCCTTTCCGGTACCACTTTCTCCATTAATAAAAATAGTGGCTTTATTATCTTTTACGCGCTCAATGATCTGGATCACATCATTTATCTTTTCAGAATTTCCAATAATATCTGCATAAGTACTTACTTTTTGTGATACTGTTTTCGTTGAATTGGATTTGCCCTCTTTTATATCCCCAAACGATTTATTTATTGCTGTTCTTAATTCATCTTTTGTAAACGGCTTGGTGAGATAATCTACCACTCCAGATTTTATAGCGGCTAGGGAATCCTGAACCGAAGGATAACCTGTAACAACTAATGTTGGAAGTTTGGGGTAGTGTTCTGAAACGAATTTGATGAGTTCAAACCCATCTATCTCGGGCATTCTTAAATCGGTGATAAGAAGATCGATCTTAGTTTCCCGTAAAATTTGCACAGCTTCTTTTACTGAAATTGCCTTGTAGGTATGATAATCCCATGATTTTAAATGACGCTGCAGGAGTTCTAAAATATTGATGTCGTCATCTACAATTAATATATTCTCTTTTTTTAATTGCATTGCTTATTATTTTGGGAGTTTTACGGTAAATGTTACGCCTTTGTCTTTATTGTTTTCAGCTGTGATAGAGCCATTATGACTGGCAACAATTCCATGTACAACACTCAAGCCAAGACCCGATCCATCACCTGTTGGTTTCGTAGTGAAGAAAGGTTGAAATACTTTCTCTTTAGCTTCTTCTGAAAGGCCGGATCCTTCATCTGAAATTTTCAAAAAAATATCTTTTTCTGATTGAAATGCTTCAATGGTGACTAACCCGTTTTTTGGCGAAAAATAAATAGCATTTATAATTAAATTGAATATGATTTGCGTAAGCTGAATTTTATCTGCTCG
>JBDNHN010000392.1:0-10169 GCA_041688725.1 Gillisia sp. | reverse complement strand
GGTCCTTGCGGAAGCTATTTGTGCTGCCACACCTGGTCTACTAATTTTAAAACCAATTTTCCTTTTGCGACCCGTTATCAAAATGTTTCCAGGAGACAAGACAATAAATTTGAATGCTACATCAACGATGAGACGGAGAATAAAGACGGCATTAAATCGGATGATCTGAGGGATAAAGCGCAAGGAAGAAATAAAGCTATGGTTGACAAGGCGTTGTTTTATACAAACGTTGTTGGTCAGGATAGCATAACTCGTTTCGATACTAAAGGTAGTAAGCGTAAAAAAAAACCTAATAATAAAAATCGCAAACTCCGCTAATAAATCTAATTAATTTAAAAAAAACCATGTCAGAATATACAGTTAATTTACTTTGGAAAAATGAGTCAGAAAATTTCTCTTATAAAAATTATGATCGCACGCATAGCTGGAAATTCGAAGGAGGTACTTTTGTCAAGGCATCTGCTGCTCCCGAATATCTTGGTAAAAAAGAATTTGTAAACCCTGAAGAGGCTTTTGCCGCCTCTTTGGCAAGTTGCCACATGCTCACCTTTCTTGCTATCGCGTCAATTAAAAAATACACAATAGAAATTTATGAAGATAAGGCAGTAGCGATATTGGGAAAAAATGAAAAATTAAGGATGGCTGTAACAAAACTTTTTCTGAGGCCAAAAATAACCTTTATAGGAGATAACATTCCGGATAAAACTATAATAGATGAAATGCACCACCGTGCACACACTGAATGTTTTATTGCAAACTCGGTTTTAACCGAGATAATTATTGAACCGGTATTTTGATTAAATATAAATTATTATATACCATTTACTATGAAAATTAAATCAACAGCTGGTATAAAAGTAAGCGTTAAATCATTATATCAAGCTAATGAATCGCGTCCTCTTGCATCGCATTATTTTTTTGCATACCGCATCACTATTGTCAATGCAAGCGATTACACAGTTCAACTTAAAAAACGTCACTGGCATATTTTTGATTCCAACGGAATAAAAAGTGAGGTAGAGGGTGATGGCGTTGTTGGCGTACAGCCAATTTTAGTTCCTGGTCAGACGTATCAATATGTTTCGGGTTGTAATCTTTCAACAACAATTGGAAAGATGCATGGTATTTATCAGATGGAGCGAACAATTGATGGGGAATTCTTCAATGTTACGATTCCTGAATTTCTGATGATAGTTCCTTATAAATTAAATTAGTTTAACTACCATGGAACCACTTATCAAAACAAAAATTGAAGAACAGATAAAAGAATTACTTCCTTCCTGGGGGTTTAAAAATAATTTCTTGTGTAAAGAATTTACATTCAGGAATTTTGTAGATGCTTTTTCTTTTATGACTGCCATCACTCTCGAATCCAAAAAAATGGATCACCATCCCAACTGGGAAAATGTGTATAACAAGGTTTCCATCAGTTTGAACACCCATAGTGCAGGCGGTGTAACGGAAAAAAATTTTAAACTGGCTGGGAAAATAGAGAATATTTATGCACAATATGCGGGGAAATAAAAGTTCCTAATGAAAATTTCAATGCAAATTGGGAAGCTGGAAAAGCAGCCGTTAATACACTTATTCAAAAAATTGATGAAATAAGAGAACTGAACGGTCGCGCCATTGTGTTCATGTCAACAAACCGATTACATTTTATCGATGAAGCCATTTTTAAGAAGAGCAGCTATCTTTTTGGAATTCAAAAGACGATGGATTGCATCTACTTCGTTTAAAATAGGGATAATAATGGCAATTTTATTCATTCCAATTCTATACTTTATAGCTGTTTTTTGCTTTTGCATTAATTTGTACTGTACTTTATTTATTTATGAAGTCGATCAGAGTACCATTTTTCTTGAAATCACCCAAAAACCAATGAATACCTGTGATAAATCGGCTTTATTGGCTGTAATTGTATTCTTGTAACTATCATTTAAAAAACTCTTGGCTGCTTGGGTAAGTTACTGTTCTAATTTATTTTCTGTGTAAGTTTCATTTGATAAATTTAGGCAAGAAAATGAAGCGCAATTGATGGCAAAGTGAATTCTAGGGTGATTCATTTTTCGCGGAATTTTATGCTCAATTTCGCCTAAACTGTATTTCTTGTTTCCAAGAGGAAAAGACTCCGTAACTAATCAGTCTCAAATATAGTTAAAACTACCCAAGATCAAATTGTCTTGCCCACGATCTTTGCTTTGGCCATATAGTCATGCTCTTGCCTTGCTCCATAGCCTTTTACAGGCTATTTTTACTGTATGAAAATCGAGGTGCTTTTAAAACGGTTAGAAGCTTTGGAGCAAAGGGTCGGTGAATTGGAATATCAAAATACCCTTCTCTAGAGCGAAAACAAACACCTAAAAATAGAAAACACCTCTTTGAAAGATTGTCTTTCCAGTTTTGAAAACCCCAAGAACAGCCGCAACAGCTCCATCCCGCCTAGCAAGGACGAGAACCGTCCGAAGCGCAACCAAAGCTTGCGCCGGGTTTCCGGGAAAAAGCCTGGCGGGCAGCCTGGACGCAAGGGCAAGACTTTGGAAATGGTCGAGAGCCCTGGCGAGGTCGTGGATTTAGAACCAGATTATTGCAATGGTTGCGGCAAATCACTTGAAAGTGTTCCTCCCAGTGATGCAAGGGTACGTCAAGTAGTGTACATCCCCGTACCCAAGGCCATTTACCGAATACCGGACTTACGCAAAGACCTGTATTTGTAGGTAGATTTCCCGGAAGACGTTGGTTCGCCCAGATGATGCCAACGCTCCCTTGATGTAATTGGAAGATTATCATGAGGGTGAAACAACGCATTTAACTTATGCCGCCGCGATTTTTATTGTTCTTACGGTAAAAGTGTCTCCTGCAAGGCTAAGCGTCCTTGTAAACACTTCAAAAAGCCCTTGTGCATCATAATTTTGATATCGGTAATTATTTAAATCCCAATATTTCGAGACCAAAACCTATGAAAAAGATGCGTTTATCCCTTAACAATTTGGCCTAAAAGATTACATTGCTCTTGATATAACAGGTTAAACATTCAATGAAGTGAGCCGAGCCCAGGCTGCGGCATGATTCCGAAAAGAGGAATCAAACGGCCGGCTTGCGGAAAATATTATTTTGTTAGGTTCAAGAATTTCGAATGCATAAGCGTTAAAATTTATTTATCAACGAAGACGCATTGGAAATTCTTGAACCAGGTAGCCGAAAAAAATGATTAAAAACCATGGTGCAATCCATCCTTTTTGGACCTGTTTATTTTTTTCGGATCCCCTCTGGGACTACCCATATCTATGATATAGGTAATACCATAGTGTTTCAAGCAAGCAGATATAGGACAGGCACCCTTAACTGAACATAACTGCAGCTATAGGCAATGCCTGGAGAGAAAGAAAATAGTCAAGGGATGGTTTAGGTAAAGATTTAGAGTGCTATTAAACAGGAAAATAACAGACAGGCACTACCCATAGCAGTCATAGTTGGGGTTAATTGAAAAACAATGAGTGAAAAAGATAAAAATAATATGAAAGATAAACTCTTGTGGTTTTTAGACCTTCACAAGGAGTAACAGAATATCAGGTTATCCTAGATAATGATGCTGATACTCTTTGGGCAACCGAACTTCAAATTTCAGAAATATTTGGTAGGGATAGAACTGTTATTAACCGACATATAAAGAATAGTTTTAAAGAAGGTGAACTTGATGATGTTTCAACTAGTGCAAAAATTGCACAAGTTCGAATGGAAGGAGGTAGAGAAATAGAGAGAGAAGTAATTCACAAACCGTATTTGGAGAACTTGCATATCCAACAATTGAGGAACGTTAGCAAACATATTGACCCATCCTGCAATATTTAAATCATAGCAATGATTTTTATACCCTTTTAAATAAAACCTAACCCGTTTTGAATACTACGAATGACAGACCTGAAAGATTAATGGTATAATTTAGCATTATTTCATCCTTAATATGAACTTTAAATTTTCCATATCTCTTTTCAAATCATCAATATCTCCTTTCGTAGCAGGCAGTAATTGAGGTGCGAAAATTTTCTTTGCTGTGTAAATTGTAGCATCAACAGCAGCAGAACCAATAGCCGCATTGGATATGGAACCGCTGTTAATATCCGATTTGGCACCTATGTTATCTATTTTAGTTTCTAATGCCTTAATGGAGTTTAATAATTCATTGGCAATAGGTGTTTCATCTTCATTTTTAACCAGTACTATTTCTTCTTTTTTATAGTGACCTGATACATATTTATAATTGTTTCTTTTATAGCTTGCTTTTGTTTTGCAACTTGATGTACAATAAACATGATTAGTTCTTCTGGATTGAAATGGCTCATAACAATGCTTGCAGTTTTTTATCTTTTTCATAGGTATATGGGTAATTTTTTTAATTAATGCGTTAAATAAGGTTTAATTTAACCCTTCATCTTCTTAAACTCTTTCCTGTAAAAATAACGACGTTGAACATTTCATATATGCGGTCGTGCATCCTTCCACCATATTTGGTACGTCATTCGATGTGCCATTCGGTATGCTATTCTGTGTGCTATTTTCAGAAGAAGATTCAGCAACAAAACTGTTCAATTTCAAAACCCCTATTTTAGTATATGTAGCTGTAGTTTCAATACCAATATCTTTAGTAGATTCTAACTTTTTTAATGCTGTTCTGACCTTACTAACGGTGAGACCTGTTTCCACAGCAAGCTTCTCATAGGATGAAATAAACTCACTTTTGTCAATTAAAATTCCCTGCCACCTTTTTTTACTGTAATTAACTTTCAGTAAACAGTGGAGAAAAACTTTGCAAGCATTTGTATCTGTATACCATTCCCAATCGAATAACTCTCGATAAAGCATTATAAACCCTTTATTAACCATAAAAATCCTGTTTTTTGAGTTTAGAAGATATATCGCTTCTTTTTATATAGACTCTATTGCCTAAACGATAACTGGGAATAATTCCTTGTTTTCGCCAATTCCATAGCGTTTGATTGGAACATTTTAAAATAGTCAAGGCTTCCTCAATGGTGAGCAGTTCCTCTTCTTCTTTTTTAGAAGGTTGGTACTTATCAAAAAACTCCTGCAACTTACTGTCAACACCATTTATGATGTCGTTAGTAAGTTCTTCAGGAGTCGTCTGATAGAAATGTACTGGGTTTGATTTCATTTTATAGTATTTGAGTTTTTACAACCAGCAAGTTACGCCTACACCCTTCTTTTTTATAGATTTAGGTGTATACGTCCGTACATATACACCCTACCAAATCAAGTAAAATCAACTGGTGGAATGAAGAAATCAGCCTTATCAAATGAAGTTTTTGCTTGAGTATATCTTTTACTACCGTTACTCAAATATATCTCAATGGTTTTTGGAGAGTCACAGTCTTCGATGGAGAACGCCTGCATTAAATCTCTGGAAAGACTCGAACAGTTAATTTCCCCACCTCTTTTATCAGCTTCCATATATCCCTTATCAATCAATTCCCTTATAACTATTGCCAATTGAGAAGGTCTTGCAATCCACTTCAACGGCTTCACTGCACGCTTATCGATATGTTCAGTAAGAAATGAGGCGATTATTTCAGATCGTTTTGTTAGATTGTTTTGGAGTCTATTAACAGCAGTGATATGAAACATTAAATGGTATTCATAATGAGAATTATGAATTACCCCTTCGCTTTCGACAAAACCATCTTCCAACTTAACTTCATTATAGTGATCACCTCCATCTAAACTTAATTCAGCATTTTCAGTAATTTCTTTAATTTTAGGTATGATTATTAATTCTAAAATTGAAAAATATAAATCAGGATTGTCGCAATAATTATAATGGTATTGAAGAAATTCTTTGACGTCCAAAATATCTATTTCAATCAAAAGCTTACGTGTAAAGTATTTAAGATAAAAATCATGAACTAATTTAGGCTCATGGTAGTCGTAATTATTCAATTGAAATGGATCCGGAACGCATCCATTTTCTACCTTTCTTACTTTATAAAATTTTTTATCTACGGCAAAAGCCTCCTTGTAATTCTTTTTGATCATCTATGTTTTTTATTTATTAAAAAAAGTACTTTCTGCAATCTTAACTGCACGCTCCTGTGGGGTTACTTTTATGTATTTATAAAACTCACGTTCTGAAGAGTGTCCGCTAATAGCCATTATATCTATTGTAGGCATTTTAGATAAGTAAGCATTTGTACAAAACGAGCGCCTTGCGGTATGTGAAACAATGAGTGTGTGTTTTGGAACTGATTCTACTATCTTCTTAACTCCACTTGTTTTTTTTATTGATATAGGTTCATTTATTCCTGCTTTTCTTCCAGCTTCTTTGATATATTCATTAATGTCTGGATTATTAAGAATACGAGGGGGACGTCCATTGTGTCTGATTTTCATAATAGCTTCAACACGAGGATGTATAGGAACATATACTATTTTTCTAGTTTTTTGTTGTTTGAACTCAAACACCCTTTTATCGTTAAATTTTTTAATCTGATCTTCTGTTATTCCATTATAATCTGAAATTCTTTGCCCAGTATAATAACCAATCAAAAAAATATCTCGTGCCAATTCCCAATCTTTGGTTTTGGATAAATCAACCTTATAAAGCGCATCGATTTCTGTTTCAGTTAAATAAATTGACACCGTGTCTTCAGACAACACCTTAAACTCTCTGTGCTTATATTTAAAATTGATATTTAAACCATCTTCGGAAGCTCTATTTAAAATCGTAATTAAGTTTTTTATATGTTTACCAATGGTATTAATTGAATAATTATTTGTTTCTAAATATTGCACAAAAGCATAGTAAAATTTCAAATCGATACTATTGAAATCTAAATTATAATTCTTTTTTGAATTAAACTCTTTGAGCCTATTCACTGTTTGCTTATATGATCTAACGGTAATTGGGCTTAATTTAACGGCTTCGATGTTTTTAGCTTGATTCTCTTTCTTTACAAGGTAGTCATCAGCAAAATCAAAAAAATAAATATTCAGTTTTTTTTCCGTCTCCTCAACTTTGCGTATAATTTTTATCAATATAGATTTTAATATTTTACTATCCTGCTTTTCAAATTCATCCAGATCAGATACAGCTTTGGTAAATTGAGATGAAAATTCTAATAAGTCGCTATTTACTTTTTCTCGATTCTTTATGGTTGAAACAGCTCTAATTCTTTGGTTTGATTTATCCCAATTTTTAGGCGAAACTTTATATCCCGTGGCAAATTTTATACGATTTTTCCTTCCGTAGCTATAATCTAATATTATTGAAGTTTCTCCTTTTACCTTTGCGTCTTTTAATCTATACTTAATAGTTCCAGAAGTAGATTGAATTGCTTTACTCATAATAATTTAAAAATTACATATTAAAAAAAGGGACAACAAAAGGGACAACATTATGTTTATCTAGTGTTATACCAAAATTATGAAAATTAAAGTAAACACCACGTATAAGTAGTAAATAAAGGAGATCTTATAAATTCAGTTCAAATAGTTTAAAATAGAATAAAGCAAAAAATGGTACTGGAGGTACCACTTGAAAACCCTGAAACTTATGTTTTAGGGTTTTTTTGTTTTTAATCCCTTTTTGAAATGCACTGTCTGTTTATATTATTTAAAGTAAAAAATTAGATAAGTATTATACTGGGAGACTAAGAATATTGAAGAAAGGCTCAAGAACACAATAATCACAGATGCAAAAATGCGCTCACAGCGGCTGTATCAGATTGGGAATTGAAGCTGATTAAAGAATATTGAAAAAAGGCTGATAATATTAATTTCCGTGAATATCTTGAATAAATTCTGTTAAGTAGTTTATTGTAGGAGTGTAAAAGGCAGCTGAAGAAATTCTACCTGAAAAATAATTATTTTTTTTCAAAAATCCGGTCACTTTATTCCCCCTGGTTTTTATCGATTAAAAATAGAGGTATTGTCCAGGTTAAACCCGAAATTAAAATAGCACTAATTGATATTTAAAACGCTAATATCACATTTACAAATGCACCTATAACCGTAAGAATTATTAATGCTAGAACAGAAATTACAATAATCTTGAAGAAGATATTAAGGTCTTCTGTGGTTGTGTTGTAATTTTCGATGAATGGACCAAATGCTCTCATAAGTATTTGTTTTTTTTATGTTAAACTTATGGTCTAAAGTTAAATAAATCTAACAGGGTAACGAAATTTAATCGCCAAAGGGTCAATATACTAGCTGAAATACATTGGTAGTATTATATTAAAAGATTCACCTCTAATCCAGGCTGGGACAAATGCGAAAAATAGATTTATTTGTGATTTTTTGGAAATTAATCAGACATAAACAGAAGTCAGAAACATCCAGGAAACTTAAATTTGTCCTCCTATTTCTTTCAGTTTTTGCACACTCACCGGTTTACTTAAAAATCCGGTAATCTCCTTAAAAGAGGCTGCCTTCAGTTTATCGGCAGTGGCGATGGAGGAAGTCACTATATAGATTTTGGTTTCGTGCTTTAAATTGGGCCTGCAAGAGGAGAGCTGTGTTATAAACTCCCATCCATCCATTAGGGGCATATTAATATCCAGCAAAATGAGATGCGGAAGCTGGAATTCGGGATCTTTAAATTGCTGAAAGGCATGCCCTGCATTTCTATATGCTGTGCTTTTTACAAATATCGCTGCTCTTCTGATAATTTTTTCAATTATAAGCTGATATATATGATCATCATCTATAACGCAGATTTCCTTATTCATATGCTGAAATGAAGTTTAAATGTAGTTCCAATGCCAACCTGACTTTCAACCGTAACCCTGCCACCCATGGCGTCCATTTGATTTTTTGTGATAAAAAGTCCCATCCCCCTGGATTTGGGTGAATCGGTAAAGCTTTTATACATCCCAAAAAGCTGTTCCCCGTGCCTGTCCATATCAATGCCAATGCCATTGTCTGATATCTCCAATACCCAACTCCCATTCTCGCGGGTACCTGAAATCAAAATTTCAGGTGTTCGTTGATGATCGCTGAACCGAAGCGCATTTGATAAAAAATTGAACAAAATACTTTCCATATAGGCGGGATTAAAATTAACCAGCATTTCTTCCGGAATTTCCTGACGAATGATCGCCTTTTTTTTCTGAATCTTAACTTGCAGCAGCTCCATAGTCATTTTTAAATAGCCAGAAACCAAAAGAGGTTCCACGATAAGATCAGTGTTGGTTTGAATAGAAACAACCTCATTAAGATCAAACAAGGTTCGATCTAAGGCAACCCCAACTTTTGAAAGCAATTGCACATAAGATTCCTTTTCATCCTCAGATTCAGCCAGTTCATATAAGTTTAATATTGCCTGAATATTACTGGAATGGGAACGTAAATTATGAGAAACTATAAAAGAGAAATTCAGCAATCGTCTGTTTTGGTCCATCACCATTTGATAGGACTTATTTAAATTGAGTTCTGATAATCGCTTTTCAGTAATATCCTCAATAAGTGCCACATGTTCTTCTGGCCCCAACCCATCTTGCCGTAAAGTTGAAACCGTCAATTTAACCCAAACAATATCCCCAGTTTTTTTAATGACCCGCTTATTGATAGTATATTCTCTAATTTTTCCGGAATTTATCCTATACATATTATTATAGTCCTCTTGGATATCTTCGGGATGGGTAAGCTGCATATAATCTAACCCGGTCAATTCTTCCGCTGTGTAGCCTATCAACTCCCCGTATTTGGCATTGGTTTCCAGAATTTTGCCGGAAATTGAATCCAGCCTGGCAATTCCAATTGCAGCCTGGTCAAAAATGGTCCTGAATTTTAATTCGCTTTGCATCAGCTCCCCCGCCCGCACTTTAAGCAGTGCCTGCAACTTTGCAGGTTGCTCAAGTTCCTTGGAAGTTATCCAACCCAACCAGACTGCCAATATCAATATTAAAAATCCGATAGGCAATACTAAAAATAAAATTTCATTGGGATTTTTAGAAGCTATATAAATCTTCCAGTCCTCATCCGGCAGCGTAACAGATTTTGAATAAGATTTATTTAAATTTTTAATTTCCGGAAGAAAGAAAGTTTCCTCTCCTGTAAGCACATCTTTCTTAGAAAATTGAAATTGGTATTTACTCCCTGCCAGCTTTTTAATCCCGGATTGCCTCAACAAATTTTCTAACTTTATTATAACG
>JBDNHN010000051.1:0-15774 GCA_041688725.1 Gillisia sp. | reverse complement strand
ATCCGGAAGTGGTCCATTATTTTACTTTTGATTTTCTTAAAATTATATTTAAAATACCCGGGACAAAGGCTCTGATTAAAAGTATGTATCAGTTAAATGATCCAAGGCTGGAGCGCGAAGTTTTTGGGCTGAAATTTAAAAACCCGATTGGACTGGCTGCAGGCTTTGATAAAGATGCCAAGCTATATAAGGAGTTGGATGCCTTCGGTTTCGGATTTGTGGAAATTGGAACGGTGACCCCAAAACCACAACCTGGAAACGAAAAAAGACGCATATTCCGACTGAAAGAAGATGAAGCAATAATCAATAGAATGGGTTTTAATAATGAAGGCGTGGAAGCAGCCGTCAAACGTTTAAAATTTAATAAAGATGTGTTGGTTGGCGGTAATATCGGTAAAAATAAAACCACTTCAAATGAAGATGCGGTAAGTGATTATATGATTTGTTTTGATTCACTGTTTAATTATGTGGATTATTTTGTAGTAAATGTCAGTTCCCCGAATACCCCCAATTTAAGGGCTCTGCAGGAAAAACAACCACTTACTGAGTTGCTAAAAACCCTTCAGAATAAAAATGAACAAAAACCAAAATCCAAACCAATTCTATTGAAGATTGCCCCCGATCTTACTGATTCCCAATTGCTTGATATCATAGATATTATTGCTGAAACAGGTATCGCCGGAGTAATTGCTACCAATACAACAATAGCCCGAGGGGATTTGAAGTCAGCCAATAAAGATGAAATGGGTGGTTTAAGCGGCCGACCCGTAAAAAACCGGTCTACAGAGGTAATTAGGTTTCTTGCGGATAAAAGTAACAGGGCTTTTCCCATTATTGGGGTAGGAGGGATCCATTCCGCAGAGGATGCTCTGGAAAAATTGGATGCAGGGGCAAGTCTTGTCCAATTGTACACCGGGTTTATTTATGAAGGCCCCGGTTTAATCAGAAAAATTAATAAGAAAATCCTGGAGAGAAGCTAAATTTTCGCAAAGTTTTCAACTAGTATTCCGAATTTTAAAATTTGATTCATAGATTTCATCTGAATAAAATTTATCGGTCAAAGAACTTCCTTTAAAGTAAAATCACAATATTAGAATTTAAATTACTGTCAATTGATAGAACAAATCATCCTGTTTTTAACGGCATCCATGTTACTTACAATCTCCCCCGGGCCAGATATAGTGTACGTTCTGGTGCAAAGTATGGCTAATGGAAAAAAAGCCGGAATTATCACTTCTTTGGGATTGGTTTCAGGGATTATGGTACACACTACCCTGGTTGCTTTTGGGGTTTCGGCAATTATCAAAGAATCGGATACCATTTTTATGTTGATCAAAATTTTTGGAGCTCTGTATTTGTTTTTTCTGGCATATAAGGTCTTTAGGAGCGGAAAAGGTTTTTCATTGAATTCAGAGGAAGTTCCAATAAATAATAATAACAATAATAGATTGTTCATGCGTGGATTTATTATGAACGTGCTCAATCCCAAAGTGACTATCTTCTTTTTGGCGTTTTTTCCAGGATTTTTATGGGCTCCGGAAGGAGATACTGTCTTTCAGTTTTATACTCTCGGACTTTTATTTATGTTACAGGCATTTATAATTTTTGGGTTGGTAGCTTTACTGGCAGGTAATATATCAGGTTTTTTAAAAAATCATCTTTCATCCGGAATTGTATTAAAGTGGGTACAGATAGTTGTTTTTGTCGGGATTGGGGTTTTTATCCTGATTTGATAAAATCAAAATTAATTGAAGCAAAGTAGTCTTCCGGAGTTTTTTGATGATGATTCTCACTTTTCAAATTGAACTAAATATCTGAAATTTTCATTGAACTAAATAAAGTCTTGCTTCTTATATCTTTCAGCGAAGCGGTCTTTTTTATCGTTTTTATATGATATGTAAAATACTATCTTTGAACTATGGATAAAATCAAGCTTATTGAATGTCCCAGAGATGCGATGCAAGGAATTAAAACCTTTATTCCTACCGATAAAAAGATTCAGTATATCCAATCTATTTTGCGCTGTGGATTTGATACGATAGATTTTGGAAGTTTTGTATCCCCAAAAGCAATTCCCCAAATGACCGATACTGCTGAGGTGCTTGCGGGCTTGAATTTATCTGCTACCCAAAGCAAACTCCTCGCAATAATTGCAAATACCCGCGGGGCACAAGATGCTGCGGAACATCCGGAAATTAAATATTTAGGCTATCCATTTTCGATTTCCGAGAATTTTCAGATGAGAAATACCCATAAAACCATTGCGGAATCTGTAGCAACCTTGAAAGAAATTTTGGAGATAGCCCAAAATAAGGACAAGGAAGTGGTGGCCTATCTTTCAATGGGATTTGGGAATCCTTACGGCGATCCGTGGAATGTGGAAATAGTGGGTGAATGGACAGAGAAACTCTCGTCAATGGGTGTAAAAATCTTGTCGCTTTCTGATACTATCGGAAGTTCAACTCCCGAAGTGATCTATCATATTTTTTCCAATCTTATCCCTAAATATCCCGAAATAGAATTTGGAGCCCATTTGCACACTACACCAAGTAGTTGGCATGAAAAAGTGGATGCCGCTTATAAAGGAGGATGCAGGAGGTTTGATGGCGCTATCCAGGGTTTTGGAGGATGCCCGATGGCAAAGGATGAACTTACCGGAAATATGCCTACCGAAAAAATGGTTTCATATTTCACCGCAAAAAAAGCATATACAAATATTAAAATAACAAGTTTTGAATCTGCCTATAATGAGGCTTCAAAAATCTTTTCTACCTATCATTAGTTTTCAATAATTATCAATAATATGACATTAATCATATTATTGATAATTATTCTAAATAAACTTTTTTTATTTCTTTGGCATTCTATATTTTTGTGTTATTATTTATAACTAGTCTAAATAAAAATTAAATGAAAAAAGTTACGCTTGCATTGATGTTAGGGTTTGTCTCTGCCCTTTCTTTTTCACAAAAAACAAATGATTCCATCATCCAGAATTCCCATATCCAGCAAAATTCTGCACAAAGTGTCATATCGGCAAAAAATGGAAATGCCGTAACCTTAGGTGCTTATGGTGAAATTGTATATAACCAACCTGAGGGGGATAATGGAAAACTGGACGTTCACCGTTTGGTGCTTCTATTGGGATATCAATTCAATGACAAGGTTCAGTTTTTCTCAGAAATAGAGATAGAACATGTTGAGGAAATATATGTAGAACAAGCCTTCATTAATTATAATGTAGCAAATAACCTGAATTTAAGGGCAGGTTTAATGTTGGTTCCCATGGGTATTATAAATGAATATCACGAACCAACAACTTTTAATGGGGTGGGACGTCCGGGAATGGATCGCTCTATTATTCCAACAACCTGGAGGGAAATTGGAGTTGGACTTTCCGGTAGGATAAACAGCGCATCCTTATCTTATCAGGCCTATGTATTTAACGGTTTTAAATCTACAAATGCAGATGGAACCGGATTAATAGGTGGCAGCAATGGGTTAAGAGGTGGCCGCCAAAAAGGTATTAAGTCTACAGTTAATAAGCCAAATTTTTCGGCAAAAGTAGATTACTACGGAATTCTTGGACTTCGTATGGGTCTTTCCGGATATGTTGGAAGAACACAGGCTGACGATGAAATAGATCATTTGCAAGGTGCCGATGTTGGTTTATCTATGGTTGGACTGGATGCACGCTATGTGTTTAACCGGTTTTCTGCAAGAGGCCAATTTATTTATGCTTCTCTTACTGACACAGAAGCTTATAATAATCTTACGGGTAGTGATTTAGGAAGTGCGCTTTCAGGATGGTACGCAGAGGCTGCCTATAATTTATTGCCGGAAGATAAAGAACAGAAATTAGATCTTTTTGCCCGCTTTGAGAAATTTAATACTCACGCAGATACCGATGGTGCTTTGGTTGCAAATGATTCTTATAACAGGGATGAACTTACCATGGGATTGAGTTATCATATTGCTCCAGGAGTAGTATTAAAAGGAGATTATCAGTTTTTGGATAACGCCGCGGTTGGTAATGACGTTAATAATCAACTCAACTTTGGAGTTGGGGTTTGGTTCTAAACTTCCTGACTTAATTTGTTAAAAGTCGGGATGATTTATGATTGTCCCGACTTTTGGCATTTTAATTGTCTTTGAAATAACAAATTGATATTTTAGCAAGATGAATTTAAAAACAATAATTACAGTTTTGTTTTCAATAATTTTTTTGATGTCCTTCGGGATTCCTGAAAACCTTGAAAAAAAAGTGGATAGGGAGGTAAAAGATGTTTTCGAAATTGATTCCTATAAATTTGAGAAGGTGAATGTTTCAGGGGAAATCAAATCAAAAATCCCTTCAAAAATTGACGATGAAAATTTCTTCAGAATTAATTCCAAAGGGAAAATCTTAGGTTATATTTATGTGGATAAAGCCCCAAGTAAAACTGCCGATTTTGATTATTTGGTGATTTTTGATAATAATTTAAAAATTGCAAGAACTAAAGTTTTGATCTATCGTGAGGAATATGGAGGAGAAATTGGCAGCCACCGGTGGTTACGTCAGTTTACGGGAAAATCCGGTGAGGATTCCCTAGATGATATTGCCGCCATATCCGGGGCTACAATATCAGTAAGATCTATGACAAATGCAGTGAAAGATATTCTGAATACCATGAAAATTCTTCAAACTAAAAAAGTTATTTAATGAACTACAATGGGGTATTGTTAACGTTGCCAAAAGAAATAAAAATGTTTTTGGCTACTTTTGTGATAGTGTTAAGCATAGGTTATTTTACCGGTTTATTGTTTGTAAATCAAACCAGTACTGCTGATCCTGCGGGCGTTGAAGAAAATTATCTCGGAAATGAGAATGATCCCGATGCGAGCGAAATGAAATTCAGGAAAGGAGGCAGGGAAATGCTCACTATTGTACATACCCATATTTTATCCATGTCTTTTATATTTTTTCTATTGGGCGGAATTATGTTATTCTCAAGTCTTCCTCAAAAGCTCAAATTTTTTCTGATAATTGAGCCTTTTATTTCCATTCTAGCCACATTTGGAGGCATCTATTTTATGTGGGAAGGAATTCTTTGGATGAAATATATTGTCGTTATTTCCGGGATTTTAATGACTCTTATATTTACCACTTCAGTTTTAATCTTATTATATCAGCTTTTATTGAAAAAAAGCATTTAAAGTAAATTTTATTCCACAGCATATTTTGAAAATCTTTTTCATTAAGCCGGATGTAATTTGCAATTTATTGTTTAATCAATTTTTATTCACTTATTTTTATCAGTTGACTCGATAACCTGAATGTTAATTCGGGATTTGTTTTAAAAATGCTTACTTTTGCACGCAATTAATCTTTAATTGCTATGACTGCACATGACTTCAAAATAATTGGCGAGGGACTCACCTATGATGATGTTTTATTAATCCCTGCTTATTCTGATATTTTACCGAGAGAGGTAAGTATTCGCTCCAGATTCACGAAAAACATACCTATTAATGTTCCAATTGTATCTGCTGCTATGGATACTGTTACCGAAAGCAAAATGGCCATCGCCATTGCAAGGGAAGGCGGTATTGGTGTACTTCACAAGAATATGTCCATAGAGGCGCAAGCTTTAAAAGTGAGAAAGGTAAAGCGTGCAGAAAGCGGGATGATCATAGATCCTATTACTTTGCCAATTACAGCCACAGTGAATGATGCAAAACGGAATATGCGTGAACACAGCATCGGTGGGATCCCAATTATAGATAATAAAGGTAAATTGTTGGGAATAGTAACCAACAGGGATTTGCGTTTTGAAAAAGACAGCGATCGTTCAATTTCTGAAGTAATGACTTCAAAAAACCTGGTTACGGTTTCTGAAGGAACCTCTCTGGAAGAAGCCGAAGAAATTCTTCAGCAATATAAAATTGAAAAATTACCGGTAGTAAATTCCGAAAAAAAACTGGTAGGCTTAATTACTTTCCGGGATATTACAAAACTCACCCAAAAACCTGTAGCCAATAAAGACAGTTATGGACGCTTGCGTGTTGCCGCCGCTCTTGGAGTAACATCTGATATTACCGAACGTGCCACGGCTTTGGTAAATGCAGGAGTAGATGCAGTGATAATTGATACCGCGCACGGGCATACAAAGGGTGTTGTAGATGTATTAAAGAAAATAAAGGCAAAATTCCCGGATCTGGAAGTGATTGTTGGAAATATAGCCACAGGCGAGGCCGCAAGATATTTGGTAGATGCCGGTGCCGATGCAGTTAAAGTTGGGATTGGTCCAGGATCTATTTGCACAACAAGAGTGGTGGCCGGGGTTGGTTACCCGCAGTTTTCTGCGGTATTGGAAGTCGCTGCTGCGATTAAAGGAAGTGGAATTCCTGTAATTGCAGATGGAGGAATTCGATATACCGGAGATATTCCTAAAGCCATCGCAGCAGGAGCAGATTGTGTGATGTTGGGTTCTTTGCTTGCCGGAACTAAGGAATCTCCGGGAGAAACCATTATTTTTGAGGGAAGGAAATTTAAATCCTACAGAGGCATGGGTTCTATTGAAGCCATGCAAAAAGGTTCGAAAGACCGATATTTCCAGGATGTTGAAGACGATATCAAGAAATTGGTGCCTGAAGGAATCGTGGGAAGGGTTCCTTATAAAGGAGATCTGGAGGAGAGCATCAATCAATTTGTTGGCGGATTGCGCGCTGGAATGGGTTATTGCGGGGCAAAAGACATTGCCGGACTTCAGGATAATGGAAGGTTTATAAAGATCACGTCCTCTGGAATTCACGAAAGTCATCCTCATGATGTAACCATTACCAACGAATCTCCTAATTACAGCAGATAAAATCCCAATTTTGCATAATTGAAAAAGGCTGTCCAAAATAATTGGGCAGCCTTTTTCAATTATTTTTAGGGGTACTTATTTTACGATAATCTCTAATTTTTCCATTACGGCATCTGTAATATCAAATTTTGGATCGGCAAATGCAAGTCCGTTTGTACTGGAGTTGAATATTTGAGTAAATCCTTGGGCTGAAATCACGGCTTTCATCGCCTTATCAATTTTTAGATAGAATGGTTTGGTGAGTTCATTTCTTCTCATTTGGACCATGACGGAAGCCTTTTGTCTGAAATTTTTAATATCATTTTCCACTTCCATAATTTCACTTTCCTTTGAATTTTTTTCTACTTCTTCATAGGTTGCGCTGTTGGCTTGATAAGCGGATACCAATTCTTCATATTTCTTAATAGTAGTTTGTAATTCTGCCTGAAGCTCTGTATTGTAGGTTTTTAGTCCTTCTTCTACCTTGCTAATTTCAGGCATTTGACCCAGAATATAATCGGCATCAATAGTACCAACTTTAGTTTGTGCCTGTAGACAGGTAGCGAATAAAACAACTGCAAGTGCTAAAATATATTTTTTCATGATTATTTGATTTTCGACAAATATAAATGAGTGATCTAAATAAATTGGAAAAAATCAAATTAAAATAAATTATTTGGTATATAAAGTTGCCCGATGCGGCTTTAAAATATCCCTGAATTTTAAAATTTCAGATTCGGGAATTACCCAAAATGCGATTGTGTGCATTTCGTTTATTTGTTCAAATCCTGTAATATTCCAATCCTGGAGATTTTCGGTTTTAATAAAATCCTTTAAATGAATTTCGTGATGTTGTGCGGTTAATAATGCGTTGTGACCTCTAAAATCCCAGATAAGTTTTATTTGTCTTTCCATTTTGTTTTCTTGTCAGGTTTATAATATTTTCCTTTGAATATATCATTTTGGTGTCATTTTTGTAAAAAATCCAAGGTAGTTCAGAAATTCATATATTTTATTATAATTGGCTTAAATTGGAATCGTTTGCGGTATTAGCTTGCAGAAGCAATCAGAATTCTTATTTTTGCCGCAATATTTTTTTAATATCCGAAGAGTTTGGGAATTGTTTGTAAAATCAACAGTTACAATATCTATATTAAACGCAATTGATGGGGAAGCATACCTTAAAATTTTTACTTGTATTATTTTTTTCGACATTTCTGCAGTCTTGTAATTATTATAAGGAGGCGGAAGAGCGCGAAGTTGTTGCAAGAGTAAATGAAAATTACCTGTATAAAGAAGATATTCAGGCATTGATAGGGGGAAATGTCACAGAGGAGGATAGCATCCTTATTGTTTCAAATTTTATAACCCGATGGGCAACACAACAATTATTGATAGATCGTGCAAAATATAATTTGAGTAGTGAGGTTCAAAAGGAATTTGACGAATTGGTAAAAAACTACAAAAACGAATTATATACGAAGGCTTATGCTGATGCCCTGGTTTCCAAAAAACTGGATACTTCCTTTAACAAAAGTGAAATTGAATCCTATTACGAAGGACATTTGGAAAATTTCAGGTTAAATGAAGATCTTGTAAAACTGAGGTTTATCAATTTAAATAAAAATAGCCTGGATTTTAAAGATGTCAAAAGAAAATTTATACGATTCAATGAGGAGGATAAAACCGATTTGGATAAGATTGGGCTTCAGTTTAAGGCCTTTTCCTTTAACGATTCAGTTTGGGTGAGCACCAGCTCGGTTTTTAACCGGGTTGGTCCCCTTAGTGACAGCAATAAATCACAATTATTAAAAAAATCGAATTTTCTTGAACTTGAAGATTCATTAGAAGTATATTTGGTATACGTAAATGATGTGTTGTTGAGAAATGATCAGGCACCGCTGGAATATGCAAATCCTACGATAAAGCAAATCATTCTCAATAAACGCAAAGCCGAATTGGTAAAAGAATTAGAAAAAGATATAACTAGAGATGCAATTGAAAACAAACAATTTGAAATTTATAATTAACAGCACTGCTGTTTTGTTCTTAACATTAGGAATGGGACACGAAAGTCGTGCTCAGGAAGTTATCGTAACTGATAGTACTGCTATTCAACCACAGGAAGAAATTGTTGAGGCGAAGCCCGCCTCGAGCGAATTCAAAAGAATTAAGGTTGATGGAATTGCCGCTGTGGTTGGAGAATATGTAATTTTAGACAGTGATGTAGACCTGATGTACAAGGATCTTAAAAGTCAGGGAATTTCTACCGCTGATATTACTGATTGCCAGCTGGCGGGAAGTTTGCTTGAAAACAAATTGTATGCCCACCATGCAGTTCAGGACAGTATCCTGGTTGTCGATTCTGAAGTTGAAAATTTTGTCGATCAACAGGTTTCTCAAATGGTGGGACAGATTGGTTCCATGGATAAAGTGTTGAAATTTTATAAAAGGGATACAGAAGAAGAATTCAGGAAAGAATTGTTTGAATTGAACAAACAACGGGAACTGGCCAATAGGATGCAACAAAAAATTATTGAATCCGTAGAGATTACGCCAGATGAAGTGCGGGCCTATTTCGCGGGAATTCCTGAAGATAAGCGTCCCATTTTTGGCGACGAGGTAGAAATCTCACAAATTATAATCAAACCCGAAATTCCGCAAAGCGAAAAGCAAAAAGTAATAACCAGGCTGAATGAATTTAGGGAAGATGTTCTTGAGAACGGAGCCAGCTTTGCAACCAAAGCGATACTTTATTCACAGGATCCCGGTTCAAGTAAAGATGGAGGCCGTATGGTAATTACCAGAAAAGACGGACTGGACAAGGAATTTAAAGATAACGCTTTTAGTTTACAGGAAGGGGAAGTTAGTGAGCCGTTTGAATCCCAATTTGGATTCCATATCATACAAGTTGATAAGGTAATTGGTCAAAACCTTGAAATAAGACATATTCTAATAATTCCTGATGTCACCAATGCTACCACGGAAAAGGCTAGAAAACAGATAGACAGTATCCGAACTCAGCTTGTTGCAAAAGATTTGGCTTTTGCTGATGCCGCGAAAAAATATTCAGATGAAGAACAAACAGCTGCCAATGGCGGTAAGTTGATAAATCCTACTTCCGGAGACACCCGGTTTGAGATTAACAAAATAGATCCTTCACTTTACGATCAAATAGTCAATTTAAAGGAAGGTGATGTTTCATTGGTGCTTACAGATCAGGACCGTACAGGGAAGGTGTTCTATAAAATAATCAAGGTGAACAAACGCTATAGTGAACATAAAGCAGTTTTTGCACAGGATTATTTAAAAATTAAGGAACTTGCCCTAAGTGATAAACATCTGAATGCCATTGAAAAATGGCAAGAGGAAAAAATTGCAGATACATATATAAAAATTAATGGTAAATTCCGCAATTGCGATTATAAAAGTAATTGGTTAAAAAAATAAACTACTATATATGTCTGATGTGGCCGCAGTAGAATCTTTGGTTGAAAAACACCAAAAACTTAAGCAGGAAATTGCAAAGGTAATTGTTGGTCAGGAAGAAGTGATCAATCAAATTCTCTTATCAATTTTTGCCGGTGGTCATGCATTGCTTATTGGAGTACCCGGATTGGCTAAAACCTTAATGGTAAATACCATTGCACAGGCTTTGGGATTGGATTTTAAACGGATTCAATTTACTCCAGATCTAATGCCCAGCGATATTCTTGGGTCGGAGATATTGGATGAAAACAGGCATTTTAAATTTATAAAAGGCCCGGTGTTTTCCAACATTATCCTGGCCGATGAGATTAACAGGACTCCACCTAAAACTCAGGCGGCATTGCTTGAAGCTATGCAGGAAAGAGCGGTGACCGTTGCAGGAAACAATTACAAACTCAGTTTGCCCTATTTTGTTTTGGCAACCCAAAACCCTATCGAGCAGGAAGGCACCTATCCTTTACCGGAAGCTCAACTGGATCGTTTTATGTTTGCTATAAATCTGGATTACCCCTCTTTTGAGGAGGAGGTTAACGTCGTAAAAAAGACCACCGCCAATAATCAGGAAACCATTAATCCATTATTTTCTGCAGAAGAAATTATAGAGATCCAGCAACTTATTCGCCGGATCCCGATTGCGGATAACGTAGTGGAATATGCCGTAAACCTGGTTGGAAAAACCAGGCCTCAGGGAGGAACAGCTCCAGAAATAGTTAAAAATTATGTCGATTGGGGAGCAGGGCCAAGAGCTTCCCAAAATTTGGTATTGGCGGCAAAAGCACATGCTGTTGTCAATGGAAAATTCTCCCCTGACATTGAAAATATTCAGGCTGTAGCTCTTGGGATCCTTAGACATAGGGTTATAAAAAATTATAAGGCAGAAGCAGAAGGGATTTCTGAAGAACAGATAATTAGGTATTTGTTTTAGTTTTCAAATAGTATTAGGAACCGGGAATCAAGTAAAGGAAGAAACAAGGCGATAGATTTGTGATAAAAAAATATTCGTTCTTGTGACTAATAAATAGTAAAGATTATTTTATGTAAAAATCTGCCTCCCGATAGATTTTGGGAGCGGGAAATAAAATACCGGTAACATTGAAATTAATGTTTAAAACCAGTCAACACTACTACGGGAATTGAAAAAAATAAATTTATAGAACCATCCTGAATTCTAGATTCCAAATTATATTTCCTTCTAAAACCTAATTATCATTTACAGTTTAAAATCCCTTGTTCCTGCTCAGGACCTTTGATTATTTCAAGGCTAAAATCCCAAAGCAAAATAGTGTTAATAAAAATTGGATAGTGTTTAATAATATTCAATTATCAATTACTGAATTTAAGCTGATTTTATTTGGCTTAAATTGAAGCATACTTGATTATTTTAATTATAATCGAATTATTCTCATATATAATTCAATTTTGGTAATAATTTTTAAATTCGAATCAAAAGTCGTATTTTCGCTAGACAATTAGAACATTAAATTAAATTAAAATGGCGTACGATATTGATATGATCAAGAAGGTTTATAGCCAAATGGCAGACCGTGTGAACAAAGCACGGAAGGTAGTTGGAAAGCCTTTAACACTTTCAGAAAAAATACTTTATACCCACCTATGGGATGGTGATGCCAGTAAGGGTTTTACCCGGGGTAAGGATTATGTGGATTTTGCACCAGACCGCATCGCGTGTCAGGATGCCACAGCTCAAATGGCCTTGTTGCAATTTATGCAGGCCGGAAAAAAAAATGTAGCCGTCCCAACAACTGTCCACTGTGATCACCTGATCCAGGCCAAAATGGGAGCTGCGATTGATTTAGCTACAGCAAATAAAACCAGTCATGAAGTTTTTGACTTTTTGGAATCGGTTTCAAATAAATACGGAATTGGTTTCTGGAAACCGGGAGCAGGGATTATTCACCAGGTAGTATTGGAAAACTATGCTTTTCCGGGCGGAATGATGATCGGGACTGATTCTCACACGGTAAATGCCGGCGGATTGGGAATGGTCGCCATTGGAGTGGGTGGAGCAGATGCGGTAGATGTGATGGCCGGAATGGCCTGGGAATTAAAATTCCCTAAATTAATAGGGGTAAAATTAACCGGAAAACTTTCTGGCTGGACTGCTCCTAAAGATGTGATTTTAAAAGTAGCCGGGATACTGACCGTAAAAGGGGGAACCGGAGCTATAGTAGAATATTTTGGCGAAGGTGCCCGCTCTATGTCTTGTACAGGAAAAGGAACCATTTGTAATATGGGTGCGGAAGTAGGTGCAACTACGTCCACATTTGGTTACGACGATTCAATGGAACGTTATTTAAAAGCCACTGATAGGGCTGATGTTGCTGAAGCGGCTAATGAAATAAGAGAGCACCTTACCGGAGATGATGAGGTTTATGAAAACCCTGAAAAATATTTTGATGAAGTTATTGAAATTGATCTTTCAGAATTGAAACCGCACTTAAACGGGCCTTTTACTCCCGATCTTGCTACTCCTATTTCAGAAATGGCGAAAATAGCCAAGGAAAACGACTGGCCAATTAAAGTTGACTGGGGATTAATTGGATCTTGTACCAACTCTTCTTATGAAGATTTAACCCGTGCGGCTTCTATTGCCAAACAAGCGGTTGACAAAAAAATAAAAACAAAATCGGATCTTGGGATCAATCCGGGATCAGAAACAATTCGCTTTACAGCGGAACGCGACGGATTACTGCAAATATTTGAAGATCTTAATGCTACTATTTTTACCAATGCCTGCGGTCCATGTATTGGGCAATGGGACAGAAGTGACCGAAAAGGTGATGAGAGAAACACTATTGTTCACTCCTTTAACAGGAACTTTTCAAAACGTGCCGATGGGAATCCAAATACCCATGCATTTGTTGGTTCCCCAGAAATGGTTGCTGCAATTGCCATATCCGGAAGGTTAGATTTTGACCCAACCCGAGACAAGTTATTGAATGAGGACGGAATAGAAGTTATGTTGGATGAACCAGCAGGAATAGAACTTCCTCCTAAAGGTTTTGATGTGAAGGATCCAGGTTACCTTGCCCCATCAAAAGATGGAAACGCAATTGTTATTAAAGTTGCCAAGGACAGTGAAAGACTTCAAATGCTTGTGCCTTTTGAACCTTGGGATGGTAAGAACCTCTCTGGTGTAAAATTGTTGATCAAAGCTTTTGGAAAATGTACAACTGATCATATTTCAATGGCCGGACCTTGGTTGCGTTTTAGAGGTCATTTAGATAATATCTCAAACAATATGCTTATTGGGGCAATAAATGCCTATAATAAGAAAAGCAATTTTGTAAAAAATCAAATTACAGGGGAATACGACGCAGTTCCCGCAGTACAACGCGCCTACAAAGCTGCCGGAATTCCAACTATTGTGGTGGGAGATCACAATTACGGTGAAGGTTCTTCCCGTGAGCACGCAGCTATGGAGCCGCGTTTCCTTGGAGTAAAAGTCGTATTGGTAAAATCTTTTGCGCGTATTCACGAAACAAACCTCAAGAAACAAGGAATGCTGGGTATTACATTCGCGAATGAAAAAGATTATGATCTTATTCTCGAGAATGATACTTTCAACTTTGTTGACCTGGAAAGTTTTGCGCCTGATAATGCGCTTAGCATTGAAGTTGTTCACGCCGATGGAAGCAAGGATATGATCAAAGCAAACCATACCTATAACGAATCTCAAATTGAATGGTTTAAAAAGGGATCTGCTTTAAATTTGATAAAAATGCATAGTGTTGCATAAGCAAATAAAATAATTAATCAAAAAAAACTCCCACTTTAAAGGGGGTTTTTTTTGATTTAAATTAAAGGATCTCAGGTTTTTATTATTGAGTTCTTGAAAAAACATTTCAGAAGTTATGATTAAAACTAAAATCGAATAAAATGAAGCTTTTTAAAAATCAATGGACTAATATTATATTTGCCGTAATAATTTTAGTGCTTTTAATTCCGGCAACGCGAAAACCAATTCAAATTTTTTTAAATAAAGTTTTGGCCTTTAGCCCTTCAGTAACATCAGAAGAAGATAGAACCACATTAGCCGATTATAATTGGGTGTTGGAAAAAAACAATAAAGACCAGGTGAAATTTTCAGAATATAAGGGGAAAGTCATATTGATCAATTTCTGGGCAACCTGGTGTCCTCCTTGTATCGCCGAGATGCCAAGTTTACAGTTGTTATATGAAGATTATCAGGATAAAATCGTGTTTTTATTTGTTTCTCAAGAAGATCGCGAAACCGTGAAAGGTTTTTTAAATAGAAAACAATTTACCCTACCAGCATACAGGCCTCTAAGTGAAATGCCCCAGCCTTTGGACGGAAATACCTTGCCCACTACCTATTTGATAGACAAAGAAGGAAACATCGTTATTTCAAAAGTTGGCGCGGCAAATTGGAATGGTGAGAAGGTGAGAAGTACTATTGACGGTTTGTTGCAGGAATAAACTTTTAAAGTATAAGGATTTAAATAATTTGGTTAAGCTTATATAGCTACCACAAACCCCACAGGTTTTTGAAACCTGTGGGGTTTTATATTAATCTAAAAAAATTTTCTGAAAAAGGATTTGATAAACTGAGGATGATATAGGGAACGCATGATCTTTAATTCTTCTGAAATTGATGTTTCTTCATCCAGGTATTTAAAAATTTCCACGATTGAATTTTTGCTGTAAAAATTACTGAAGATCAATTCTCCCATTTCATTTGTTTGACTTAAAACATCAAGAAAAATAGCGTCATACAATCTAAAACGCTTTGTTAGAAGGCCATCAGAAAGATCTTTGCCGGCTTTAATATTTTCAATGATCATAGCCACCTTCTTTTCTGTGTGTTTAAAAGAATACCCGGTTGAACCTTTTATCCAGGACCCTGCCGATCCTATTTTAGTGATTTTAGGCGAGCTTTCCTTATGAAAAGGAAAATCGGTCATTGGTATAACTCCTTTCTCGGTTTCGGTGATTTTAAAATTGTTTATTTTGAGAATATTTTTGATGTAATTTTCCAAAAATTCATCATAAACCTTTTCTTCAGTTAAAAAAGGTGTGAAAAAGGTAAATTCCACAAGTGCTTTTGTTGGTGAAATTGGAAGAACGTAGGTAAAACTTGTACTCTCTTTATATTTCAGCCTAAAATCCATCATGGTAAATTCTGAAGGATCAAATTGTGGTACTTCGGTTTCGATTACCCAGCCTTTAAAATGCTGAAATATCTTTGTGTATTTGGGATCTTCTAAATATTCTGAAGTAATCCGGCTATCAAAAATATGAATGGCACCATAAGATTCTTTTTTCCCATAGGCAAACATGGAAGCTTTGTCAATTCTTTCAATTTTATCTTCAATAAAATGAAAGTTATCTAATTTAGACAACTCAGATTTTGCGGTATTATAGAAATCTAAGGAGCGCAACATCTTGTATTTGTAAGGCTCGAGATTTAATT
>JBDNHN010000391.1:0-6689 GCA_041688725.1 Gillisia sp. | reverse complement strand
TTATTCATCGTTACACTTTAATAGTCATCACCGGCAATTCGGAATGATTGGTTACACCCTCAGCGATACTCTTGGAGAACAGGCTTAAAAAACCTGTTCTGCCGTGGGTACACATTGCAATCAAATCGGCATCTTTATACTTTAAAAAATTATTTATACCTGTTTCTACAGTAGGTTCGTTATATACATTCATTGAGTACTTGTCCAAATCAGGGAACTTTTTCAGGAACTCCTTGAGGGGGTTTAAACCTTGTTCATTACTGTCCAAATCAGTCTGTGTGTTGACCCTCAATAAGTGGATATGCGCACCGCATTTTTCAGCAATCGAAATAACGTGCTTAAATGCTTCGCTCACATCTTCCAGAAAATCCGAAACAAAAACGATATCCTTGAAAGGAAAGGACACTTCTTTGTCCTTGACCACAATTACCGGTGCATCAGCTTTTCTCACAATTTTATCCACGTTGCTTCCCAGTAACTCACGTACACCACCCTTGGTACCGCTACTTCCGGTAACAATAAAATCGTGATGAAAATGACCGGAATGGTCCAAAATATTGGCCTGGCCTCCATTATATTCTAAAAAACCCTGCATTCAAGACCTTGTCGTTCAGCTTTTTTCTCCAGTTCCCTCAATTCGGCTTTAACACTCCCTATTTGTTTCACTGTTTCAGGATACCGCTTTTCCTTTTGCTTATCCAACTTTACCCAATCGACAGGGGTATTTATCAAGTGGAAAAAATGTATTTCGGAATTATAAACCTTGGCCATTTTAATTCCGAGTTCTGCTGCCTTATTGCAGTTTTCTGAAAAGTCTGTGGGTACGAGTATGTTTTTCATAGCTAATTGATTTTTAGTTTTTTATTTTAATTGACTTCTTTGCCTGAAACTATTTCCTTTTCAAAACAGTCCAGGTTATAGATGGTGGTTTCTGCTATATTGGTCAATGCCGTTTCCGTCAAAAAAGCCTGGTGGTCTGAAAAAGCGAGCAATCCTTTACAAGTTCCATCGCCGCCAATAGAAATCAGGGCATTTATATTATTTTCCTGAAGGTGCTTCAATGCCAGTTGCCTACCTTCTAAGGTTAGAAATCGTTGACTTCTGGCAGTATTAAGTAGTGTTCCACACCTGTGGACCACTTTTTTGTAAGTCATTGATCTTAAGAGGCAAAAAATTACCATCAATCATTCCTTCGTAACCCTTTCGAATTCCGGTAATTTTTATGCCATTTGCTTTTGCTATTGCGTATAACGCAGGGTGCATCCCGGGGCTGTCGCCTCCAGAGGTAAAAACCCTTATATGTTTAATTTTATTAGTGTTCATCTGATAGTACCGTTGGTAAATATTCTTCCGAGTAGCTAAAATTCTGAATGGTTTGCCACACGAAATCCGCTTCTTTAAGAAAAAATTGATGGTCTCCTTCTGAAGAGGTAACAACCTTTGCATTTTTAAATACCGATGATAATTTTAAGGCATTCTCAAAAGGTGCTGTGGCATCTTTTTTTCCGTGGACGAAGAGTACTCCTTTATCTTTGATGCCGTTTGCAAGGATGAATAAATCTGTTTTAAGAATTACTTCGGTCAGCGAATAATAATAACTCTGCCAATGATGCTTTTTTGCATCTTCATAAACATCATCCGTTAGGTTATCGGGTTTAAATGCACTCGACATAAAAAGGGGATGGACCATACAGATATATTTCGCGAATTTGCTTGATGAAATTCTATCCATAAAGGAATGTGTGGACATAATTTGCTTAAATTCATTGGCATCTTTGTAAACAGGAATGCTTATAAAAACCCCGGCTTTAAACCAGTTTGGGTGTTTTTCAAATAAAGCCAATGAAATTATAGCACCCATTGAATGTCCGCAAATGATTGTTTTTCCATCATTGAACTCTTCCTTATTTAAAACCAATTCCAAAGCTTGTAGTTGAACCGAAAGGGAATAATCCCCATTTGGTTTTGGCGAATCACCAAAACCTAGAAGGTCTACCAAAAGAAGGCTATGTGTTGTTGTGATGTTATCCATATCACGCTTCCAATAATTCAATGACCCTGTTAAACCGTGCAGTAATACGATTTTCTGTTCTCCAGTACCAATAATTTCATAGTTCAAGAGCGTTGTATCTGGATTATAGTCAGGTTGCTTACTGATTTTGTAATGCTGATAACCTGCAATAGCAAGTATTGGAAAAATTATAAAGATTGTAATAATTAAAAGGATCATTTTTTATTTTTTAAATTATCTAATAATTTAAAATCTAGGCAGTATTAATTTTATCATCCAGATATACACTTTGTACTAGATTGAGTAATTCCAAACCTTCTTTAAAAGGCTTTTGAAATGCCTTTCGCCCCATAATCAAACCAGAACCTCCAGCTCTTTTATTGATGACAGCGGTCGTCACCGCTTCGGTTAAATCTGAGTCTCCTTTTGACCCGCCACCAGAATTGATCAACCCAATTTTACCCATATAACAATTTGCTACCTGTAATCGACATAGGTCAATAGGGTGGTCTGTGGTCAGTGTTTCATACATGGCATCATCATATTTTCCAAATCCTATTTCCTTAAAACCAAAATTATTGGTTGGTAATTTTTGTTTAATGATATCTGCCTGAATGGTAACGCCCAAATGATTTGCCTGTCCGGTTATATCTGCAGCTGCGTGATAATCTTCTTTTTCTGTTTTAAATGAATCGTTACGGGTATAACACCACAGGATGGTTGCCATCCCTAGATTATGCGCTTCGGCAAAGGCTTCTGCTATTTCCTTTAATTGCCGATCACTTTCCTCTGAACCAAAATAAATGGTGGCACCTACTGCTACAGCCCCAATATTCTAGGCCTCTTTAACGGTCCCGAATAAAGTTTGATCATAGGTATTGGGGTAGGTCAATAGCTCATTGTGATTGATTTTGACGATAAATGGAATTTTATGGGCATATTTCCTGGCGTAAAGACCCAGTACCCCAAAGGTGGAAGCCACACCATTACACCCTGCTTCTATAGCAAGTTTTATAATGTTTTCCGGATCAAAATAATCTGGGTTTTTATAGAATGAAAAGGCTGCGCTATGCTCAACCCCTTGATCTACGGGTAGGATACTTAAATAACCGGTGCCTCCCAGGTTTCCGTGGTTGTACAATTGGGCAAGGCTGCGAAGTACCTGTGGATTTCTGTTGCTATTGGCAAATACAGTATTAATACTATCAGCACTTGGGAAATGCAACCCGTCTTTTGTGATTTTTTCGCAAACGTGATCCAAATAAAAATCAGCTTTGTTTCCCAGGTTTTGTTTTATGTTTTCATATGTATTCATAATTCGTTTTTTTTGCTTTAAATTATTAATTTCTCATTTTTTACATGGAAGTATTTTACAATATCCTTCCATAGTTCGGTCACCTTAATATCATTGAACCCAGCTTTTATTAGATTCTGTTTGGTTCTGCGGTTAATATTAGAACCCATGATATTTAGTGGTATGAAATTGAACCAATCCATTAGTGTACCCAGCACTTTGCCATTACTTCTAACGTGTTCCAACATGATGAGCTGGCCATCTGGTTTTAGCACTCTTTTAATCTCCTTTAGACCTTTTACAGGATCTGGAACAGAACAGAATACACAACTTGTAATCACAGTATCAAAAGTGTCATCTTCAAAGTCCATATTTTGTACATCCATTTCTATAAAATTCACATTTGGCAAGCTGTTCTTGTGTTTTACGATTGCTTTATCAAGCATATTTTTACTAAAGTCAATGGCTGTTAAACTTATATCTTTAGCGTAGTATGGAAGGTTTTTACCAGTGCCGACTCCAATTTCAAGTGTCTTACCGTTTACCTGCCGGACCAGTTCTTTTCGCCATTTATCAAAACCACTTGTCCCCATTGGTTTTTCCAATGAGTCAAAATATTTAGCTATTCTATCGTAGCGCTTTTTTATTTTTCCATTAGTGTCCATTCGTGTTTCTTTATAAAATAGATAAGCTTTGATTTGTTTTCAAAATAGATTTTGAGCCGTCTTTTTCTATTCCTGTAAGTGCCCTGATTGCGTCTATGGTTTCCGGAATCACGATAGCCTGATTATCTACCACGTAGGCGTAAAAAAGTTCATCTCCAACTACTTTAAGCATATCTTCCCAAAGGGCTACTTCATACATATCGCCCCAAGGCCTTCCCATATCCAGAAACATCTCCTTAATGGTATTGTTTGAAACTAATCCTTGGTCATAACGGATAAGTTTAATTCGCGTGGAGGTTTTGAACGCTTCCAAAACTTCTTCTTTGGAAACCTTTTTGTTCAACTTTACATTCCAATAATGCATATGGCTTAAGGTTTCAGGTACTTTTACCGCTGACGTTATTACATCTAAATCCGGGTCTACACTCTGGGCATCGGGCCCTTGGTGGCTCGGGATGTCTTTTTCGGGTACCATAGTGTTCATAATACCACCCAAATGGCTTTCCCACGGATCAGTTGCTCTTCGTAGAAGTGTCCCTCTAGCATAGTCAAGTAGCCCTGCTCTTTTTAAGGCACCTAGGGTCCTTAATATAGACGTAGTATTACAAGACACAACTCTAGTAGCATCCAGATTTAAAGCGGTTTCATAATTGGATTCTGCACTAAAGGAATGGCCTGTGGTTTCGTGTTTCTCACCTCCTTGTACAATAAATTTGAGGCCTTTGGCTTTATAGATCTCAACATTTTTTGCGGCTATATTTTTCGGGGTACAATCTACCACAAGGTCAACTTTGGCGAGAAGTTCTGCCATATCGCCTTTTACAGAAATGCCAGCAGTCGTCATGGTTTTTTCGGCTTCTGATGTTGCTGCATAAATGGCATAACCTTTTCTAACGGCGTTTTGGATGCGCCAATCACTAATAACATCACAGACCCCTACGAGTTTCATATCATCTTGTGCGTTAATGGCATCAGCAACTCTTTTGCCGATGACGCCATATCCTACTAATGCTACTTTTTTCATTTGTTCTTAATTTTAAGGGTTATTGTTTTTTGGTTATTCTGTGTTTGGATTACTGTTACTATAATGCCTATACTCACTAAGGACACCAGGATTCCCAGCTTTAGGGTATAAAGGAAACCGCCGCTTGGAAATAAAGCCTCATCAATGCTCAAAAAGACGAGTACTGCCAGCGTTAACATTGCTATTCCGGTTATCAATTTTCTATCTTTCATTTTTGTTATTCTTCTTGTCTGTTCCACGATTTTGAGTATTAAATAGCAATTATATTTTTTCTTTAGCAGGTTTGTTATTGTCCATCCCCATAGGCATATTGCCTTCACTATCAGTATGCGAAATCATAAAAAAACGTTCCGCAACAATTATTAGAATAATTCCAATTGCCGTCACGATGAGCACCAATGGATCGTTCAGGTATTTTATATAGATAAAGGCAGAAAGTACTACAACATCCAATAGGATGGCGATGAATGGGATGACAGGTAAAAAATCCACTTTTTTTCTAAGATGCCTAATAAGCCCCCAGTGGATAGCAATGTCCATAATGAGGTAAAAGATGGCGCCAATGGAAGCAATCCTCGTTAAATTGAACAGGGCAGTGAGTAATATGGCGAGGGAAACCGTGAATATGAGAGCGGGATTTTTAAAATTGCCCATTCTTTTTAAGGAGGGTACCTGTTTCATATTACTCAGCATCGCCAACAGGCGCGATGATGAAAACACACTGGCTATTACGCCCGAAAATGTGGCCACTATGGCGATTGCTATGGTAATCCAAGAACCCCATTCGCCAAAAACAGGTTTTGCGGCTGCGGCCAGGGCATAGTCCTTTGCTTTGATTATTTCCGGTATGCTCAAGCCCCCTGCTACGGCCAGTGCCAATGCCACATAGATGAACGTACAGATAAGAATGGAAAACACAATGGAGCGTCCCAGGTTTTTCTGTGGGTTTTCAATATCCCCACCTTGGTTGGTAATAGTGGTAAACCCCTTGTAGGCGAGTATAGACAAGGCCAATGCAGCCACAAAGCCAAATCCCTGTGGCAAAGCTTCGGTATTTTCAGGGATATAGTTCCCGGTAATATCCGCAAAACCTGAGACTATAAGGCCGGCAATGGCGAGCAATGCAATTCCCCCAACTTTGATTATAGCCGTGAAGGTTGCAGTTGCGCCTATAACCTTATTCCCCAAAACATTCACTATAAAGGCCGTTACCAAAAGTATAATACCCAGTATGGACGCGTAACCGGCAAAACCCTCGGGGAACAACCTAAGCGTATAGGCCCCAAAAGTGCCTGCAACAAGACTTTCTGAAATTACCATGGAAACATACATCAGCAAGGAAAAGACACCAGTTGAGGTTCCCGGTCCGTAAGATTTGTTGAAAAACTTGACAACACCTCCAGAAGACGGAAAAGCATTTGAGAATTTAACGTAAGAATACGAACTGAAACCTACTACAATGGCTCCCGCAATAAATACAATTGGGAACAGATCGCCCACCAACTCAGCTATTTGCCCCATAAGGACGAATATGCCGGCTCCGATCATTACGCCCGTGCCAAGAGATATAGAACCTATTAGGGAAAGCTTATTATTTTTGCCTGTGCTGTTTTTCATAGTTAAATTATTTATTCATGTTATTAAGTGAAGGTTTTGGTTTAAAATTTCTAATAATCAGGCAGTTGCTCTTTTCAT
>JBDNHN010000050.1:0-4319 GCA_041688725.1 Gillisia sp. | reverse complement strand
ATCCGCATTCCCAAACAGGTCAACCCAGCATTGACCAATAAAATTTCAAATCCGAATTGATATCCATTAAACCAGCTTTCCGAATTAAAATCGAGAATAATCGAAATTATTGGAGCTAAAACACAAACCAGCGGAACCCATTTGTCATTCACCGTTCGCTTTGTGATCAATCCGTATACAAATAAGCCCAGTAACGGGCCATAAGTGAACCCGGCAACCTTAAAAACGGCACTTACCACACTGCTGTCGTTCATTTCATTGAAGATTATGATAACCAAAAACATAAGCAGGGTAAACCCAATATGCACCAACATTCTGATCTTTTTTTGATTGGATTTCTTCTTCTTAGGCAGATTGATAATATCTACGCAAAACGAGGTTGTGAGAGCGGTAAGGGCAGAATCTGCACTGGAAAAAGCCGCCGCTATGATTCCTATCAAAAATACGATTCCCGCAAAGGTTCCAAAATAATTCAATGCCAGAAACGGAAAAAGATCGTCACTCCGCTCCGGGATCGCTATTTGCTGATCTATTCCGTATTTATACAACAAAACCCCTAATGCCAGAAAGAGCATTGTGGAAAAGAAAAACACAATTGAAAACCAGAATATATTTTTTTGGGCTTCGCCTTTATTTTTGCAGGTCAGGTTTTTTTGCATCACATTTTGATCCAGCCCATTCATGGCAATGGTAATAAAGATCCCGGCCAAAAAGGTTTTAAAAAAATTCCGGTCAGATCGCCAGTCCCAGTCAAAAATTTGGGACATTTCACTTTTTGAAACAAGGCTAAAAACCTCAGTGGTCTTTAAACCCATATGGTTTACTATTACAATGATACTGATGACTACTGCTAATAAAAGAAATGTGGTTTGAAGCGTATCTGTCCAAACAATAGTTTTTATTCCTCCCCTAAAAGTGTAGAGCCAAATAAGGAGAATTGTGGATAAAACCGTGACATAAAAAGGAATTCCGAAGGCATCAAAAAAAGCGATCTGCAAAACAACTGCGGCAAGAAACAGCCTGAAGGAAGCCCCTATGGTTTGGGAGATCAAAAAGAAGGAAGCTCCGGAGAGATAAGAATTCCTGCCAAACCTATCCTGGAGATATTCATAGATGGAAACCAATTTCAGCTTGTAAAAAAGGGGAATTAAAACTAAGGCGATCACCGCATAACCAACCATATTTCCCATTACAAACTGAAGATATGTCCAGTTTGAATTCCCAACTTCCCCCGGTACCGATATAAAGGTAACACCGGAAAGCGATGCGCCTACCATTCCGAAGGCTACTAAAAACCAGGGCGACGACCTGTTTGCGGTAAAAAAAGTGGTGTTATCCGATTTTTGAGAAGTAAAATAACTTATTATCAACAATAAAGTGAAATATCCGGCTATTACACCAAAAACAAGAAGTGGGGTCATATTGTTTAAATTTCTATGGAAACACCTTATAATTTATATAACTGCCGCCGGATTTATCAGTTAACTGAACTCTGTTTTTTAATTAATTTACAATGGACATTTCTATGAAATCACTCTCGTTTCCTGTACGACCAATAGCTGTTACCCCAATATTGGTAAGAGGGTTTTTTTGATCTTTTTTATTCAGATATTGAGAAAGTTCAAATGAATTAAGGGTTCGGTTTAAAATTTCATAATTCCAGACACCTGCATATTCATAGTAAACCACCCATCTGAAGACCTCTTCCGGATTCAGGTTTTCCCATTTTATCATTACCGTGTTTTCAATAATTTCGGTTTCTATTGCCGGAGCATCCGGAATAAGCTTATTTAACCAGGGACTTGCCGGAACCAGCGCATCTTTCTTATAAGGACCTGCCAGAATTCCTGCTGCCATAGAAGGATGTTTTAGCAAAGGACTAATACTCCAATGTACTGTCCCCATACTTGTAGGCAACATTCCACGGGTTAACATAATTTGATTAACGGTCTCGTCCAGATTTAAATTATCTCCACCAAAATCGATATTTATTCCCGGCCACAGATGGCGGTTTTGAGTATTTTCGCTTTCCCACCAACCTAAAAGAACCGGAAAACTTTGTTTTGTCTGATTTATCTTCCAATAGAGTTGAGGAGAAAAATAATCTATCCACCCCTTATTTAACCAAAGTCGCGCATCGGCATATAATTCTTCATACTGGTCCATCCCCGCGATGGATTCTGGGTAACCCGGGCGCCAGATCCCAAAAGGACTTATTCCGAATTTGACCTGTGGCTTTTCAGCTTTTATTTCATTGTAAATTCTTTCCACAAAAATATTCACCCCTTCCCTCCTCCAATTTGGCTTGGAAAGTTTTCCTCCTGTATTCTGATATGCCAGATAGCTTGCCGCATCCGGGAAATCTTCACCTTTATTATAAGATGCATAGGAATAAAAATAGTCATCAAAATGCACTCCGTCAATATCATATCTTTCCACTATATCCATCACCACAGCCGCTGTATAATCCTGAGTTGCTTTTTTGGAAGGATCCAACCACCACATCCCGTTCTTTAATTGAACCACAAGCTCCGGTCGAGTTTTCACAACAGAAGTTTCAGTTATTTCACCACCTGTAGTATGATGGGCACGATACGGATTTAACCAAACATGTAATTCCATTCCACGATCATGAGCTGCTTCAATCCAGAAATTCAATGGATCGTAATATGGATCGGGAGCTTTCCCCTCCTCTCCGGTTAAGAAAAAAGACCAGGGTTCCAAATCGCTCTCGTAAAGGGCATCGGCCTGAGGCCGAACCTGAAAAATAACGGCGTTATAATTATGTTTTTGTAAGAAATCCAATAATACCAATGCCTCACGTTGCTGTTCTTTGGTGGACAAACCGGATTTGCTGGGCCAGTTAATATTTGCAACCGTGGCTATCCAGGCTGCCCGGAATTCCCGCATTACAAATGGTCCTTTTTTCACGTTTCGAGCAGGTAAAATAACCTCTGCTTCCCCAGATATTTCCAATTCTATTTCAATTGCCTTCGGGGCCTTTTCGGGTGTTTTATTGAGAACTTCTTCAATTTCCGGTTCCGGAATGTGTATCACAGTTTTTTTTGCTTTACAAGCTGAAAATATCATCAGTAAAAGTACTGCTGTGATAAGGATCAATTTTTTACCAGACATAAGTTTCAGTTTAAAAAAATAGCAATTACAGATAAATTAGATTCTACCCTGACCTCTAAACGCAATCAGAAGTAAAAAGTATTTTACCCCAAAAATAAAGAAAAGTCCTCCAATTTGGAAATGCTGGAGGACTTTCATTTTAATTTACACGACTTAAACTATTACCAACCGGGATTTTGTTCGAGGGGTAAATTCCTGATATTATAGAATAAAAAATATTATACTATTTTTTATTCTTATTTGTTAATTTTTATATTTCTTTAAAACTTCCCGCACATTTTTGTGTTCCTCGAGTAATTTTGCTGCCAAATTCTTATCAACATTAAGCTCGGACATTATCATAAGTATTCCCCTTTCAACCAATTTAAAGTTTGAGAGTTTCATATCCACCATTTTATTGCCTCTAACCCTGCCGAGTTTGATCATTACTGTGGTAGAAATCATATTGAGCACCAGTTTTTGAGCTGTTCCGGACTTCATTCGTGTGCTTCCAGTAACAAATTCAGGACCCACAACAACTTCTAGGGGATACTGAACCGCTTTGGCTAATGGGGATTCCCGATTATTGGTGATACACGCTGTGATCAATCCGTTTATGCGGGCATCTTTTACACCTCCAATTACATAAGGCGTGGTTCCGGAGGCTGCAATTCCTATCAAGACATCATTTTGGTTGATATCGAATTTTTTTAGATTTTCCCAAGCACGGGTTTCATCATCCTCAGCATTTTCTACCGCTTTTCTCAAGGCAACATCCCCCCCGGCTATTAACCCAATTATCACATCATCACTCACTCCAAAAGTTGGAGGACATTCTGAAGCATCCAAAACACCCAATCTGCCACTGGTGCCTGCGCCTATGTAAAATAATCTTCCATTTTTATCAATTATCCGCTCAACAATTAGATCCACCAGGTTTTCAATTTTGGGGATTACTTTTTCAATTGCCGTGGAAACTTTTTTATCTTCATTGTTGATATTGGTCAACAACTCAAAAGTGCTCATCTTTTCCAGATCATTGTAAAGAGAACTTTGTTCAGTGGTTTTTTTGGTCATTTAAGTTTATTTCTTCAACATTTAATCAAGGGAAAAGCTCTTTGAATACATTTTGGTTCTGCCCTAGTTCTTCATTTTTTGTCCAATTTAATTCCGGGCTGGGAAAGAAATTAATCTCCATATTTTTT
>JBDNHN010000390.1:0-3207 GCA_041688725.1 Gillisia sp. | reverse complement strand
TATAGAATCTCCACTTACTTTAAAGGTGAGTTTTAATAAATTCCTAGAGCAATATGAGTCCTTGGCATCAAGCAACGACGAATTTATTGCTGCTAAAGCAAAGCGCATATTAAAGGTGCAAGAACCTTTTCCGGTTTTAAGAGATGGGTTTAGTGATGTGACGCTATTAGAAACCTATGAAAATGAAATCCGCTTTATTCTCCAGGATGCGTTTAGCGACATATTAACACTTAACGAGATTAAAACAGCATCTGTGCCTTTTCATAATATTATTTTTAATTCGTCCAAACGTTTTCAAAATATAATCAATACGGCTGGAGATGATTTTGAGCTTACAATAAAGAATAAGCCAGAAGATAATATATACATTATAGCGTGTACTATTATTTTAAGCGCTTACCATAAATATCGAATAGACTTTAAAAGGCCTTTTTATTACGAAATACCAGATGCAAATGGCATTGCACGATATTATAAAATCTTGTATAATGCCGATTTTATGGAAATTATTCCAACAGAATTAGCAAAAGAAATCACGGAGGAAGACGTAGATGAATTACTGGATAATTTTGACAATGTAGCGCTTTGGAAAGAAAAATTCCCTCCTAATAGTTACATAAGTAAAGGATTTGTTATCTCGAATATATTTGATGTGACAGACGATCAATCCATATCCAATATTAAGTCTACTTTAATAGGAAAGGATAAGCGGAATGACCAGAATTTTATAGCAGGCTTTCATGATATTTTCGGCTCACTTTTAAATTTAAAAGGCATAAAAGTTGGGTTTTCTGTTTACAACAGTGAAAATGATACATTTGAAAAAGTGTATGGCCACGGTATGGAGAGCTACTTGTTAAATAATCTAGATATAAATAGCTGTGCAGATACCTTGTGTAAATGGTCTTATAAGCAGCTATTGGAAAAAAACAAATACTTAACGGTTTCCGATGTCGATAAAATGTACGAACGTACCAAGGGAAAGGCGCCACATATAAAAACCTTGCGAGATCAAGGGATTAAGAGTGCTATTTTTGCTCCCATTGCAAATGAAAAGGAGCTGTTGGGGGTTATCGAAATAGTTTCAGAAAAGCCAAAAGTTCTCAATAGCATTAATGCCAATAGGTTGATTGATGTAATGCCCTTTATTGTTGCAGCGGTTGAACGTTCTAAGGAAGAAGAGGCTAATTTAGTTGAAGCGATCATCCAAAAGGAATGTACTTCCATTCACCCAAGTGTGCATTGGAAATTTAAAAGTGAAGCCGAACGCTTTATTAAAGAACAATTAAAAGGAAACCAAGTCGCCTTTAATAAAATCACTTTTGCCGATGTGTATCCTTTATTTGGACAAATAGACATTAAGGGGTCTTCCGAAGCAAGAAATTGGGCAACAAGGGAGGATTTAACATTGCAACTCAATGCAGCCAGGACTGTTTTGAAAGCTGCGATTAAATTAAATGCATTGCCTATTTATGAGCAATATGTTTTTCAAATAGACACTTTTATTGAAAAATTAAGTTCCAATTTTCAAGTGAGTAGCGAACAGCAAATATCAGATTTTTTCAAAAATGATATTGATAAACTGTTTAATCATAGTAAGGTTTCTAATAAATTGGAAAAGGAAATATCAGATTATTTCAATGCTATAGACAGCAAAGTGAATGTGTTATATCACCATAGAAAGGATTATGATGATACGATTACATTAGTAAATAAAAAGATGGCTAACCTGTTAGATGAAAAACAAATTGAAGCACAACAAATGTATCCTCATTTCTTTGAGCGTTTTAAGACGGATGGGGTAGAGCACAATATGTACATTGGAGAATCTATAACAAAAGAAGATAGCTTTAATCCTATCTACCTATATAATTTAAGGTTATGGCAACTGCAGGTCATGTGTGAAATGGAAAACGCTTATTACCAGATGAAGGCAGAATTTCCAATAGCCCTAGATGTAGCTTCAATGATATTGGTGTTTAATCAACCGCTATCCATTAGCTTCAGAATGGACGAAAAACAGTTTGATGTTGATGGTACTTACAACGCGCGTTACGAAGTTGTAAAGAAGCGCGTTGATAAGGCATACATAAAGGGAACAAAAAAACGGATTACAGAGAAAGGTAAAATCACCATTGTTTATTCTCAAAAACAAGATGAAAGGGAGTATTTAAGATACATTTCATTCTTGCAATCCAAACATTATCTGGATACTGATGTCGAGATTGTTGAATTGGAGGACTTGCAGGCCGTAACTGGATTAAAGGCTATTCGTGTAAGCGTTCTATACAATAGAGACAAAGACGATAAGGCATTTTATACCTACGAAGACTTGACGAAAGAAATTAAAGCATAAAAACAAAAGCCTACTTTAAAAAGTAGGCTTTTGTTTTTGGTGTATTTTATAAATGTGATGCTATTCGAATTTGAATTGTTTTTTCAAGAATTTATACAAATACCGCTCGGTAGTATAGTGATTTTTCCTCGTCCCATACTTTAATATGGTTTTCATATTTTCTGTATGGTAATCTAAAAGTTCCGAGAGTTTCGTAAAATAATCATCTCCTCCCAGGTAGCGTTCCTTTAAAGCGCTAACGTTTAAATGTATGTTCTCGCTTTGAAGTTGTCGAAAGGACTCATAGATCTTATTATAAATCCTGTCTAAAGAAGCATTCACTTGGATCCTTTCTGCGCAGCTTCCTCTAAGCTTGCTTTTGCGTTCATCCCATATTCTAGGCTCTAAGCTAAGTTCAACGCGTACTCCATTTAAGTTATTCTAGCATAAAGAGGATCTTAGCCATTTTTGGCCTTACTGGTTTTTGGGAGAAAGACTATTCCAAAGGTCACCGATTTCTCATAATATTCGTTTTCAGGTTAAACAATTATTGTGAAACCGAAAGTCAAATCAACGAATCGGGCAAGAAGCCCAAAAAATAAGAGGTCACCAAATCGGACTCATTTTATATAATTTTCCATCAAATTCTATGAATGACCTAAAATGACAAAACCTTGATAATCGTAAGATTATCAAGGTTTTGATACCATTTGGGAATGGTCTTGGTCGGGGTGGATCAAACAATATTATTGGGGAGTTCAAAAATTATGCATACAATTTAGTCAGTCTATAGAGGAAGAATTTTACATCTCTGACACCTCTAAACGAAGCTCTGAATTCTTTAATTTTGGCATTAAAAGATTCCGCAGAAG
>JBDNHN010000389.1:0-20702 GCA_041688725.1 Gillisia sp. | reverse complement strand
GTATAAACAATCCCCAGCTGTTCCACCATTTTAGGGAAGGCGGTTTTAAAGAATTTGTCGTAAAGTTCTATTATGATTCGTTGCTTTCCTTCAGCGTTATCAATTCCGGCAGCTCTCTTTTTAACCGATTCATAGAATTTTTGAAGGGTTTCAGAATCCTTGCCATCTGTTTGATCTTCCAGTAAATCCAACATCGTTTGCATTGCTGTGGAAATGGCATTATTCTTAACAAAAGAATAACCCTCAAATAGAGCTTCAAATACTGGTTTGGTTACTATGTGTTGCGAAAGCATTTCTATAGCCTGATTTTCACCAATAGAGGGATTTATGTTTTTTTGCAAGCCTATCAGAAATTTATCAAAAGCTTTTTGGTGTTCCGGATCTGCGGAAATTAAATATTTAATCCTTTCAATTTGTTTTTCTGCAATAACGGCTACATCCTTAGCCCATTTTTCCCAATATACCCGGTCACCAACCTTTTGAACCATTTTAGCAAACACAACACCTTGCAATTGTTCAAACTGAAGTGCTAATTGTTCGTTTAACTTACTGTAACTTTCCCCTGGTTCATTTGCAGGATTGTGAGTTAAATCATCCTCATCCCTGTAATCAGGTCCACCCACAATTATCTGGCTTGGTCTTTTCTTATTGAGGTCAATTTTATTGACGGTTGCATTAAACCTGTCATCGTGAGCCCGGAGTGCATTTAAAACAGTCCAGACAACTTTAAACCTTTCATTATCATCCAAAGCTTTGGAAGGCTCAACATCGGAAGGCACTACCACAGGAATAATAATATATCCATATTTCTTTCCTGGAGCCCTTCGCATTACACGGCCTACAGATTGTACAACATCTACCTGCGAGTTTCGGGCAGATAAGAATAATACGGCATCCAAAGATGGCACATCTATTCCTTCACTCAGACAACGCACATTGGTAAGAATTCTACATTCGCTTGGATCGGCAGAAGTGGATTTTAACCATCCCAATAATTCATCTCTTTCCGGAGCAGACATACTTCCATCAATGTGTTTGGAGGAAACAGCGGCCATTTTCTGTCTCTTTTTGGCGGAAAGGGTTTTTAAATAGGTTTCAGTGGCATTGTTAAAAGTATATGTTATTTCTTTTGATGATTTTATGCTATTGCTAAAAGCCACTGCACGCCTCATAGGATTTGGATCACTGTTTTTAATAAGTCCTTCATCTCCCAAAACTTGTTTTGATAGTGCATTTATACATCCAATTAATTTGGAAGCATCATCTGTGCTTATTTCGCTTTCATTGGAAATCATTGCCTGAATGGCAGGAGTAATATCTTTTTCATTCAGGGTAAGAATTAAAACCTTATAATCTGTCAATAAATCTTTTTCCACAGCTTCTCCAAAACCAATCCGGTACATTTCCTCACCATAGATTGTTTCATCATCCATTGAACATAAAACAGCATCATTTTCAGCCGCCTTAGATTTAGAATCATCACTAAAAAGTCGAGGGGTTGCTGTCATATACAACCGTTTTTTAGCTTTGATAAAATCGTTGTTGTGAACTTTGATAAAATGTGAAGAATCCTCCACGGTCAAGGCGACACCCGTAGTTCTGTGAGCTTCATCACAAATTATTAAATCGAAAGCATCAAAACCTTCATTGTTTTTTAATAATTGTTTCTGGGCTTCAGCTATTACCTCAATGGATTGATAGGTGGAAAACACAACCGTCATTCCGGGTTTATTGAGAGCTTTTATTGAACGAAATTGTTTTAAAATGCTTTTTACATCTGTAGATGCCGGTAAGGCGAGGTCCACAACACTTGTAGTATTAGAATCATCATTTTTGTTATGCTTCTTGGTAATACGGGAATCAGAGCATATACAGATAGGATTTATGGGTTCTTTAGCGTGTGCCGTCCATTCACTTAGTGTTTGACCCAATAAGGAAATAGAAGGCACAAGAAAGAGCACAAGGCCTTCTCCGCCAGTTTCATTTTCTGCGATCCGGAGGGAAGTAAATGTTTTCCCTGTACCACACGCCATTATTAATTTACCCCTATTGGAAATTTGAAAATGTTTATGAGTGTTATCTAAAGCCTCTTTTTGGTGATCCCTTAAACTATGTTTCGCTTTCCTGGCTAAATCGCCGGTAATACCTTTTTGAAGTTTTTCCCAATCAACCGGAGCTTCTCTTAAATCGAATAAATTAATTCTCGATACAGGAGGGTTTTGATTCCTGATTGTTTCTTCGGCATTGGATCCCCAATGATTGGTTGTGGAAATCCAAAGTCGTTGTGTAAATCCAACAGTTTCAAATTGGTCGTTTTGAAAATCCCTGCTTGAAGTGGAGAGAAAGGAATCTACAGCCTTTTTATCTATCACGGCTTTTTCTGCAAAGCATTTACATTGAATTGCCCAGTAATCACCTTCAACAGTTTGAGCAACTAAATCAATACCGGTGTCTTTCCCACCAAAATCTTTTTTGCCTGGAAATTCATTCCACATCCAGACATATTTAAACAGATAGGCATATTTTGGATCAGTTTGAAGATAGGTTTGCATTAACCTTTCAAAACGGTCGCCTTTATCTCTTTCTGAAAATGAATGTTTACGGTAAGTGTCGAGTATTTTATTAAAGGGCATTTAGAATCAGGTTTAATTCAAATTAATGGGAAGGATTACGGGGTAGGGAGATGTAATCGTAGCCATTACAATTTTAACGTTTCTTTTTGACTCCTGCAATTAATGTAAGCTGGATTTTTCGGCTCACTTAACAATTTAGTATAACGAAAATTGCGGGTTTGAAACCGATGTTTTCCGATATTTAAATTTAATATTTTATTATTTTTTACCTCAGTTCTTTGTTGACTACTGCGTTATTTAACAATTGTCGTAATTCTGGATGTTCTTTATTAATCAAGTTTGCCCAATATTTATAATCAAATCCACGACTACCACTCGGATGATTGATAAAAATTAACTTTAAGTTACAACCATTATTTGATAAGTTAATTATTTTCTCGTCACTATAAAATTCCGCTACATTTCTTTCCCAATCAGTTTCATTGTTATTCAAATAGTAACCAAGTCTACCGCAACTTGCCTTTCCAAGTACAACACAATATTTCGGTTTTATTATTTGAATTAGTTTAAAAAAAATTTCCCAACCATTATCAAAATCATTATCATTTGGTCGTTCATCTATCGAAGTTATTAATCGCTGAACTAAATTCCAATATGTTATTGAATTCCAAATATAATTACCTTGTTCTAAGGTTGGACTATCAAGATTTAGTAAAACTTTTTCAACATTTGTATGAAGCTTTCCTCTATCTCCTAACAAACGTTTTTTAATCATTATTCGTGTAGTTTCCTTATTACCATCTTGCCATTCATCACCGTCCTCATAATGACTTTCTCCCAAAATAATAGCTTCAGATTGATTAAAATTCTGCCCAATCCAAGGAAGCCAATTTAATCCTTTTATATTTTTGATTTCTGTTTCCAATTGTACATTCATATTTTAAAGTTAGGCTCCTGCGGTTCTTGAAAATGAAGCACTCATATTATCACTATTGTTTCGCTATTAAAAAAAGTTTACCACAAGCACGAGCATCTGATAGTGCTTGATGATGTTCAAGTTCAATACCGTGTTTCTTACAACAAGTATTTAAGTTTGCAGGATTGTAACCTTTTGCTCGATATATTTTTAATGTACATTCCCATTTGTTGGATATGTTTAAATCAATGTAGTCAATTTTATAATCACTCATTGTTTTAGATAAAACACTTCTATCAAAACTTTCGTTGTGAGCAACTACAGTTTTACCGTAAATACGTTTTTTTATTTCGGGATATATTTCATTGAAAGTTGGAACATTTTTAGTGTCATTTTGTGTAATGCCATGGACTTGAATATTATGCAAATTGTACTCATTGTTTGGTGGTTGAATTAATGCGTGATATTCATCAATAATTTTACCATTTTCAAAAGTTACAATGCCAACAGAACAAATATGATGTCTTGTTGCTGTTTCAAAATCAATTGCTGCAAATGTTGTTTTCATTTTGGGTAATTATGATTTATTAAATGCCCGATTTAATAATAGAGTTTTTATCGCGCAGATTTCGTATTGATTTTTTTTCCTTTTCTATCGAATGTATATATCCAACTTCCTTTTACGAGGTTGAAGGAATTGCCAATTGCATTTTTAAAATCTCCACTCGAACTTGGTAAAGTTGCTATTTTTTTTCCATCTTCATCATAAATATAATACCAACTTCCTTTTAGGAGAATCGCAAAATCATTTCCAACTCCCATTAATTCTCCATTAGAACTTGATAAAGTTCCTGATTTTTTTCCCTCATCATTGTAAATGTAAATCCAACTTCCTTTTTCTTGAACATCTGATATTGCCATATTTTTGTTATTAGTTTATATTTTGATAGTGTGGTTTAATTGCTGCTGACGTGATTGTATAAGAGTAGTTGGTTGGGTTAGAATTTAACTTTGCAAGTATAAACCAAGCTGAAAATTGCGCAGGAATTTTCAGAGTAGAAGAGAACAAGCAATTACTTATAGCCATTATTGGCAATCGTTATTTTTTATCTGGTTTTTAAAATCCGCCTGGCTCTGCCCCAGGACCTCCCATTCCGATATGAGTGTGCTATCTAATTACACCACAGTTGGACTTTAAAACCCTGATGGTAAACTTGGCATTACTGCCAAGTTACCAGGCACCTCGACCTCCCCATTTTAATAAATTAAAATTAGTGGAGAGTCAGGGAGTTGCTTCTTAAATCGGTTGCCTTTGAGCTCCCGATAATATTTTTAGTGTTTCAGGATTCATTCGTTCAAAGTTTTCATTTCTCCATTCAATTCGGTCAGAATTAATGTCCTCTGAACTTTCCTTTCCGTAAATATACTTCTTGTCGTTCTCAACTATTCCAAATAATCGAGAATTACCAATTCTATAAAGACCTACGATTTGGGGTAAACCTCCAGTCATTGTGTCATTAATAGTTTTTAATGTTTCGCTCAAACAATGGTAAACTCCTCTGCTTGTCCGGTAATTATTATGTCGCTCTCGTTCCCATTCCTGAAAATTATTGTCAAATTCTTTTTTTCCAGAACCTTTGCTACAAATTTTGGTAGAAATTTTTGGAAGGTCAATTGGTTCATTTTTTAAACCGTTAACCTTATCAAAGGATGTTTTAAAACAAGAGAATTCTTTTCCACTTCTTGTTCCGTGCAAAATTGTAAATGAACCAGTTGATTGTCCTTTTGGATAATTTTCGATTGACGTAGATATGAAATTTAATATTTTACTGTTTTTTTCAATACCACTGTCTGAATCGTTTAGAATTATACCTAAATCAATTTGCGGTAATAATTGTCCTAAAATAATACTTGGGATTAGGACATCTCCACAGAATCCAAAAATTTCTGGAAATCGAGAAGAACCAAAAACTTTTATTCCATAATCATATTTATCAGAAGTTCCCCAACTATATCTGCTATCGGAAGCAATATATAAAGACGCAGGTTTTTTACCTTCTTTATTATCATCTACTCCAATCCAAGATATTATTAAGGTCATTTTTTTCTAATGTTTGCCAACGGCTCGGCTATGAGCAGTGTGCCTGTGTTGCGTCTGCGGCAGGCATATTGCTTATAAGCCATTGCTGGTGTGTCGTTATTTTATTTGAAACCATATTTCTGTTCTCTTTTTTGGAATGCACTTTGCCCTCCCTCTAAAATATCACAAACATGTTCTTTTATACCAGACTTATAAAGTATACCTTTTGCATTAATTTTCTTATATGTGTTTTCAAGTGCTCCTGAAACATATTCAAATTTATATTCGCAATTATCTTTACCTATCTGCTGACCTGATTGATTGGCTACTATAATATTTTCAGAATCTGTTGATACAACAAGATTTGCATTATGAGAAACAATAACAATTTGTCTATTAACTTTTTTTAACTTAACGAATTGTTTTAATTCATCATATATAGTTCTGTTATCAAGGTTATCCTCTGGTTGGTCTATTAATATTGGATGTGATGCATTACTAATATGTAAAATTATTTGAAGTAATACTAATCCTCGTTTGCCAGGTGACATTTGTAAAATATTATCTCCTTTATATTTGATTTCGTAATCGAGTTTGAAATAATCATCTAAGAGTTTATAGTAAAGGTCTTTAATTTCAACGCGACTCTTGAGTTTTAATGGCGAATCTCCCCCCACTTTTAAACCATCAAATACTTTACTAATTGCATCTATGTGTGAAGCTTCCTCATATACGAATGAATTGTCGTCTTTGAAAATCCTTAAAAAAACATTGTTCAGACGTGTTCTGTTATCAAAGAGGGAAGTAAATTGTTGAAATTTATTATTATCAAATACAAGTTTACACTGAAGTTCAATTTCTGAATCAATTTTATTAAATTCAGGCTTCTGTAATTCTTCGTTAATTGATTTATAGCAATCATGCATTAACTTATATTGAGCGAATACATCTGTTCTCGCTTGTTTTCCTTTTTCGATTATTCCAGAAATGTCTTTATTAAATTTTATTATTACTATTAATTTATTGTTTTGTTCTTTAAGTTGAGTTTCTAGTTTTGTAAGGTGAGTTCGATTTTTAATCTTGGCTTGAAATGGCTTTATTTCTTCCTTTAAAACATTGATACGCATTTCATTACCTTTTCCTTTTTTCTTTATTTTTTCTGTTAGCTCAACTAAACTTACACCTAACTTAGCTTTGGATAATTTAATATTACTAAGAACATCTTTATTAATTTCCGTTAAAAGTAAATCTTCAAAAGGGGAAGATTTGAAATCTAGAATCTTTAGATTGGTATGCTTTTCTATTTGAATAAATTGTTCTTCGAGATATAATTTGTAATTATTAATTGAATCAATAGTCTTTTCATAAGTTTCCTGTGATTTTAAAATACTATCAATACTTTGACTTAGTTTTTTATAACTGACATTTTGCTCTTCAGAAAAGCCAGACTCTTTCCGCAGTTTTGCTATTTCTTCCTTTAGTCTCTTTATTTCTGCTGTAACTTTCTCCAAGTTCCCAACCTGATTTCTTTCACTTATTAAATTTCTATAAGAATTTAATTGAACTAATCGATCATCAATTGATGAACTAATATTAGTTTTGCATTTTTGAATCTCTAGGTTTTTTGCTTCTATAAATTCCTTATAATTTTCATTTTGTTTTAATATTGATTCTATAAGTTCAGTAAGTTGATCTTCACCATTATCTTCGGCTAGATGATTTATATATAACTGCGGTACAAAAGTAATTTGAGAACCATTCTTTTCTTGTTCACTTAGTTTATCTTTATCTCCATTCTTCCACAATACTTCAAAATCAAAAGGTTTTTCCTTTTTAAAGCTTAAATAATTACTTCCTTGTACAAGGGATGTTTTCTCTTCAACTTGAATAGGGTCAATTGTTTTTGCAATATGATAAAGAAGAAGTGATTTTCCTGATGATTTTCCACCTATAATTGAATTTAAATTAGGATTAAATTCAATCCACGATTCTTTAAAATTTTTACTTTTTGATTTTTCAATAAATCTAACTTTATCAATTACAAGATAAGGTGTTTTTTCGTGTGGCTTAACTTCTTGTATTTTAACTCTTTCTTCGGGTTCGTAAACTACTTGTTTTAATCCTTCAAATGTTGGGTTCGATTTTATCCAAGTGTGTTTTGAATTATCAGGAATAAAAAGTTTTTCAAAATCATGAGCATCTGACCCCCACAAACAAGGCTTTAGACCATTAAATTCATTTATAAATTCATCCGGATCAGAATGCTTCTTACCCAAACAAAATTCGATAGTTCCTTTATTTGAACTAAATATTATATGTGATTTTTGGAGTAAAACTTTTCTAGACAAATGTCCTTGACTAGACCAAGAAACAATACTTAAATCTTCATCCGCAGGTAATGCAAGAAGGTATTTACCTTTAAATTTAGAATTTTGAGAAGTAAGTATTTGAACAAGTTGATTGTCATCTACAGATGCATTCAATGCACCCACATGTAAATCACTATATTTTTCAAAGTCTGGTTGTTCTTCTTTTAAGCGAGCCCCTAAATTAATCAAATTAAGTTTTGTGAGATTATTTTTTTGAGGAGAACCATCTCCAATCCCATAATCTTCAAATTGTAGTTGATTTATAAAATTTTCTTCTATATCAACAGGGCTTACTTTATCAGAAAAAAGAATATGATAATTAACTTTCCTATTCCACTTTAGGTCTTTTTCCTTTCCAATTACTAATTTATTTATCCTAAATTCAATATTGGGAAATATGAAAATATTTCTAATATATATGATTTCATCACTGGAAAATAATGTTTCCATTTTGGAATCATTATTCAAATATTCGTTCTTCAGTTTTTTATAACCATCAATTGAATAATAATCTGTAATTCCAATAGCACTAATTTCCTCGGATATAGCTTTTTTAAATAAACGCCGGACGTATTCATCCCAATCGTCACCAAAATTATTTGATAATATTGACTCAGGAGTATGAACATGCATATCCCATTTTAACCATTCTGAACCTTTTGGAAATTTATTGTTCATAGTTTATTAATAATTTTAAATCATTGTAATTGGTCACAAAGGTTATCTAATGCACGCCAACTGTTTATAAAGCATCTAATGTAAAGGTTTCTATCAGATATTTTAGGATAAACACATAATATGAACCCCTTTGCTATAATAGCTGGGCGGATGGCCCATAAATTGGTCATTTAAACCATTCTTTCAAGTCTAGTCATTGGCGCAACAGTGCGGTTCGTAATTTCTTCCTGCCACGGTTCGTAATTGCTAACTGCCGCCGTTAATTTGCCATTACATTCAAGGTTGGAGCTGTTTTAGAGGTAAAATATAACCAGGACAAGGTAATTAGCCGTTATAACCGCGGCGGTTAGTAATTTGTGGATACACCGGATTAAGCCGATCCCACTAAAGGGCAAATTTAGCGGAATCAACAGGAACTTTAATTTACTGCAATTCCGGTTGATGCTAAACCCCCTCATATAAAAAGATATAATATACACTTAAAGGGCAAACCATAATGTTTGTTGTTTTAAGATTTGGAAATTTGGGAGAATTGAAGTTTAATAAGAATGTGATTTTTTAAACGGCTTTGCTCTGCTATCGTGTGAATTAATGTTTTGGAAATTAATTTAAAATCGCCGTTGCAACAGCTTCCAACGGTGCGGTTGATTGCCGTTGCAATCACGATTGGAGCTGTTGCGAAAGCTGTTTTTGAGGTGAAATATAGCCATGAGAAGGTAATTAGCCTTTGCAACAGTAATTGATGGTTTTGGAAGTAATTCAAATTTGCGGCAATTGATTTTGGTTCAAATAACGTCTCGGCTAGCGTGTAGTAGTGACGTGTTCTAGTCGGCTTGGTTGTTTGTTACTTGCTGTCCAAAAAAATCCTTTTCAATGGAATACCCGCTAATTGCTTTTTAACCGATGTTGCGCAACTTTGTTTTTCAGCTATCTGAATTCACGCCCGTTAATATAAGTTTTGTCAAATTCCTTCGTAAATGGCTTTAGTTTTTCTTCCACATAAAGTTCCATATCGCAATCCGAAAGTGTAGTTTTAATTGCCTTGTAAAGCGGATGTCTGGGATGTCCTTTTTGAGTTGGATTGTCGATTATTTTCCATTTTAAATCTAGAATGCTCAAATTCGAGTATAAATCCGACATACAATATCTTAAATAATCCCGACTTTCAATCAAATCGCCATAAGCCAACCAAATATTTTTAATACCTAAATTTTTTATGGATGCACATAAAACTCCAGAATTCGTTAACCTCAATTCGTGGTCAATTTTACTGTGTAAATCCTTTGGATCAGTTGCTCTTTGAGGATATACATTGTACATAATCCATCCGTCAAAACCATTAAATTCCGCAATACGTTTTACGGATTTTAATGTGTTATCCAATTCGTTTGGTTTAGCGGTACTCGGATTAATTCCGATACAGGCTAACATATTTTCGCCTTTCTCGCCCAAAACATATCGAACAGAATTATCGTCATTATTTAAATAGAGCCATTCAATTTTTTTGTTCATTTTTTTGTTTTTTCAAATATTGCACAACTGGTTATATAGCATCTAATGTAAAGGTTTCAATCAGATATTTTCAGGATTAACACATAATATGAGCATTTTCTCTATAATCTCAGGTCGGATGATCTAAAATTGGTCAATTTAACCATTCTCACAAGCCTTGTAATTGACGCAACTTTAAACGGCCACGGTTAGTAATTTATAACGGCGGCGGTTAGTAATTACTAACCGCCGCCGTTAATTCGCCGTTACAATCACGGTTGGAGCTGTTTTTAAGGTAAAATATAACAAGGACAAGGTAATCAGCCGTTATAACGTCTGCGATTGGTAATTTGTGGATACACAGGACTAAGCTGATCCCTCTCCGGGCGTTCAAATTTAGCGGCATCAACAGGAATATTAATTTAATGCCATTCCGGCGGATGCTGGACCCCTTCATATAAAAAGATAGAATACTTAGAATATACTTACAGGGCAAACCATTATTGTTGTTTATTGACTACAATGGGATTTTCATAAACGGATTTAAACCGGAATTGAGAATTAATATATGTGATTATTATTTAAAACCGCCGTTGCAACGGCTTCCAACGGTGCCGTTGATTGCCGTTGCAACGGCGGTTGGTAATTTGCAACGGTGCGGTTGATTTGCCGTTGCAATCACCGTTGGAGCCGTTGGAAAAGGATGTTTTGAAGGTAAAACATAGCCAGAACAAGGTCATTAGCCGTTGCAACGGCCGTTGGTAATTTGTGGTTATTTAGGATTTGCTTTATGGTTGGAGGTTTCCACTAGCAATGTTGCAACGGCGAATAAATGTGCTGTTAGAATTTTTGATTTTTTTGAAACGGACTATAGTAATAGAGTCAGGAGTTATAATTATCCGGTTTCCAACTGGGCTTTGTTACAGTTTAAGCACCAAAAAAGATTTAATTTAGCTTATAAAAAGTTTTTTTCAAAGCTGCATTTTAAACATTTCTTACATTTTTAATTATAATCTTTGGAAGAATGTTCCACTAATCTGAATTGCTTGCTTCCCAGAACTCCAAATGTCATTTATTTTTTCTACCCAAGTTATAATCCGCCAAGTCAGAACCTTCTTTGATAGTCGTGAGTTCCAAAAAATCGCTCACTTCAATTTTGAAGCCACTATCTTTAAGTAAAATCCCTTTCCTTTTCCAGTCGCTGTATTCTCCCTTATCTGGGTATAAAATTATCTTACGTCCGATTAAAGGTCCTACCAACTCTGCCTTTAAATTCTGCTTACTCCCTGTGGCAATCCAGACCACATCAGGTATTATGATGCTCATTATTATCGCGGTCTTCTCACTCTCTACAATGGCGATTGGCTTGTTATAATCCTCATTGATCCGGTGTAACCCAAAAAAACATTGGTTTAGGTTAAAATCCTGTTCTTTTAGGGCTTTATGAATCCAATTGATATGATTATAAGGCTCTTTAATTCTCTTCCCTGTAGAAGGATTGTAAAGCATTATTTTTCCTGCATGGATTTTCTCCTTATGATCAATCTGCCAAAAAACCGTAGCATTTTTCCAGTAGTGATTTGTTCCGGTTAAAAAATAGCTTTGCATTGCAGTATAAACCTGAGCATCTGTAAAGAGGGATTTCAAATAAATCTTTAGATTGTCTCTTATCGGTTGGTCATTGTACATTCCGTCCAATAGTTCAAGGTTATGATAACTTGACTTTTCAGGTTCACTCTTGACGGTTGCAACGGTTGCAACCGTATTAACAATCTTCTCATCAGGTGTGAAATATTTACTCTCGTTGCCTAAATAAGCTATATTGTTCATCTTTAAAAACCATTCGGAAATCCAACTACTGTTTCCATTCCTTTCCAGAATCTGAGATTTCGGAATAAGGTTTATATGGCCGTTGTTATCCGTTGCCTTATAAGCTTTGTCAGAAATACTTTTAATGAAAAGGAAGTTGATTAAGTAACATTTCTTACCTGTAGGAGGTGCATTGTGATAATTACATTTGCTTTCTCTATCGCACCTTCCATAATTACCGTTTAGAAAGTTTCCGGTTTCAATATCTACATACCTTACAAAGGTTTTTTTAGTACAGTTAGGACAAATGTACTTTTTGCTGCTTTTATCAAGATTATACCTAAAAGTCAACATCCTCATCATCTTTATCGCTAACTATTGTTGTATAAGCTATCCAGGCTTTAGTCGTTCTTTTTACATGAAACCCGTGATGTTTTAATCTTTTAATGAAGTTAGTTTTCTTAACTGGCGGCACTCCTTCATCTATACAGAACATTCGGTATTGTGGGTACATATCCTGAATAAAAGTAAAGTTTTCAGTACATCGTTCATATCCAAACTCCTCCATAAACATTTTGACACTGTCACTTTCATTCTTGTAGTTATTTCTGGATTCTTCTATTGCCTTACACCTGGTAAAATTTCTTTGAGACAATAGACGGTCTAAACCTTGTAAAATCCAGTTAAAGACACCCGAAAGTTCCGTTTCAATAATTTTGTTCGACAATTCCTTATCCTGCTTTTCTTCTGGTATCGTAACATCAAATCCAATAATTAAAAATCTTCTAAAAAAGGCTTCAGTATGTTCTACGTCTTTAGGTAGTTCATTGCAGTTAAAAATAAGCTTAGCATATTCGTGTAAAGTGAAGGGTTCCCCATATGGTAAACGAGCCTCTAGAGGCTCACCAGAAGCCATCTGCTTAAAAGTGGCAGATTCTAATTTGCCGTTGATCTCACTCGCATAATTAACGAGCTTGTTAGCTATTTTTGCTCTAAAATAACCATTTTCATTGGTTAGGCTTTGGAGTGAATAATTACTAATATTTTGACTTCCCAAAAGAGCACTTATAATTTCGAAAAACACGCTCTTTCCGTTTGCACCGGTTCCATAAAGAATTAGCATTTTTTCTAATTTCAGTACTGAGGGTTTTATAAATATATAACCACAATATTCCGCCAATACTTTTTGTTTTTCGGGATCGGGTAAGACCTCATTCAAATAATCCTGAAAAAGTGGAGCATTAGCCTGTGGGATGTATTCAAAGGGTAATTGATGCGTTATGAAGTCCTTAGGATCAAAATCTCGTAATTCTCTTTTTTTAGAAGTTATTTCGAACGTGCCATTCTGAAGGTTTATTAGAACGCTATCCTTTTTATTTTTTGGTGTAGGCAAATATGCATCTGCCATAAATTGCTTAAAGATATCTTCTTTAAAAGTATGAATTTTACCTTTAAACTTTTCTACTCCCATTTTCAGTGCCACATTACCCAAAAAGAATTGAAAACACTCTTTGTCAATTTCACTCCAGTAACTTCCATTATAAAGATAAATGAAACCGTTTTTTTTACACAATCCCCATTTTTTTGCTTTTGCGATTTTCAGAAGTTGCTCTACGCATAAAATTAAATAATGGTTCTTTGTAAGTTTCAGCGATTGTAGCTTTTTCTGAAGCTGTCGATACTTCTTTACATCGTTTTCATTTTCTTCATTAATTACCCCGTCCGTATACACATTCGGTTTTAATTCTTCAATTTCCTTTCTTAATTCGGCTATCTCAGGGAACGCCAGTATCGCAAAGTCTACATTTTTAATGCTTTCGCTCAGGCTTTTTAGAATATCATCCGGAGTATTTTGAGGTTCCGCCAAATTACTTATGCGGCAAGCAAGATCATCTGTGATAAGATTTTTAAAATTCGGTGTATACATAGCCTTACTTTTTTAACTCAGTTAGACATTGTAATAATTCACTCCTCTTGTAATAGCGGCGGTTAGCAATTCCATATGCCTTTACCTTGCCCTTATTAGTCCAGGCCCATAAGGTTGAAGAATTGATTTGTAGAAATTGGCAGGTTTGATTCCTAGTAAGTAGCTCATCATTTGAATGCTGATTACTTAGATCTTTTTTAAAGGCTTCAAACTGCCTCTTTAGTTTTTTGTCAAAAAGGTCGACCAACTTTTCAGAAGTTGTGCCTTGTAGAATAATTTGATTTGCAATTTGATTTTCCATGTGACTTTTGTTTTTGTTTTACAAAACAAAGGTCAGGTAAGGGGCAAATCGTCAACGGTATGTTTTTGTAGTTTTTACGGTACGATCGGTTATTCTGGTTGTTTTTGTATTAGTTGTTTGGCATCTAGATATGAATCCTCCTTTGCCCTGGTGGTACAATTATCGAGAGTTTTAAATTTATTATCTAAAACTACTTTATAGGGCTCCTTTGATAACCAATGCCTAAAGACTTCAGGCTTTTGGTGATCTTGCAATAGGCCGTCTTTTTCCATTATTCTGTAGATAAAGCTGAAATCAGCCAGAATAGTTGAGCTGTCCTTTTTTTTGTGATAGAGCTTTTCGAAGAGTAAAAATGCTTCCAAACTTATAAAAACTTCCGGGTAAGGGTTTCTGCGAGATTCCGTATTAATTTTTTCCTCAACAGTCTCTATTTTCACTCTCTTTTCCTGAAAATATTCAGTTGGTTCATTATTTTCAATTTCCTTCTCTATCGAATAGAAGTCAAAAACTTCATTAATAGCATCACGAATTTTGCTTACATCCCAAAAACGTAAGTTGCCTTTAAATTCTCCATTTGTATATTGTTCCAGTGGCATTGTAGGACCTCCAGGAACCATTAAATTGTTGATTTGCTCATCTATGATCTTATCATTTGCTCCATTCTTCTTCGCTTCTAAATCATTTTTTACCCGAAAACACTCCCTTTCTAAATCCTTAACCACTATCAGGGTTCTACCAATAAATTCGCTAAAATCTATATGCTCTATCTCCGCTTTTTTTTGTTCACGTTTTAAATATTGGCCCAAATAATCATAGTTGCTTATAAGCCCGTTAATTATCATATTCAAATATTTCCGGTTTTGATAATATTTCATTAAGCTTGTATATTTTATTTTTAAGTGCGACAAAGGTAAATTTCCAATAGTAATAAGTGCAAAACTTTTTCTGCCAATATGACTAATCCGTTGTTTTGCAAGCACTTTTTTTAAAGCTGTTGCTGTACCGTCCCGTATAAAAACAGTGTGAGCGGGCGAGCGTGATTGTCCGCAGGACAATCCGCTAAACAAGCGAGCACGATGTTTCGATTCAAGAACTAATTAAGCATTGTTTTTATATGTTGTAGCACGTTTTTACAAAGAAATTTCTGTGGCAACTGTAAGGACTTTTCCCTGCACCACCTTAGGGATTAGTCTGTGATAGGTCAGATTTGGTGCTTCAGTTGTTTCATTTTGTTTAAAGGTCACTTCAAGTAAAAGATTACCTGTTTTGCAGTTCTCAGTCAGCTCGTATTCAATGGAATCATTTCCAGTTGTTAGCTGTTTCTTACCAATTACCAAATCAAAAGTAGAAAAATCGATATTGGGGTTACAGTTCCCGGTGACACTACTGTTAAAACTGGCTTGATCTTTAATAATGATATAGTCATCAGATAGATCCAAGTCCAAATCGTCCTTTGTATTTGTACAGTCGTATTCCATCTCTAAACTGGTGGTATTTATAGTCCTATCTGAACAATTGTCGTCTTCATTGCTACAAGAAATAAGTGCAATTAACATCAAGGGTAGAAAGTAAATTTTAAATTTCATAATGGTTAATTTAAATTATTAGACTTTTTTAATTAGTATTCATTTGATGTGCTACAACGTTGCGATAAACCTAACAATCACTGTTGCAGCCGTTGAATGGTTAATATTTGTTTTTTAAAGCGCTGAAAATCAGCTGTTAAATTTTCGTATAGGTACATCCGCATCGGTTGGTGGTTGTGCAAAAATAAATATGGCGTAAAAAAGTAGGCTGGGTTTAGTAAATGCAGGAAATTTAGGATTATTGTATCTTTTCTGCTGCTGGAATATTCACTTCAGTATGTGCCAAAGTGCTTTAAATTGGTCAATATTTCATCAATTTGTTCGGTTTTACGTTTTGCTAATTCTCTATAATCTGTACGTTTTCTTCCTGTCTGCAAGTTGCTATTAGCTTCAAAAATATAATATGACAATGAGCTACTCATTCCGTTAAGTTGAGCAGTATAATTCATAAGTTCAATTTGCTTTTTAAACGCTTCTTCTGATTTCTCCTGAGCATCTGCAGATCTCTTTAATTCTTGTCTTGTTTCCTTAAGCTCCTGGCGCTGTAATTGAAGTTCCTTTCTTTGCAAGAGGATGGTATATATTATTCCAGCAAAGGCCAATCCAGAAAAAAGAGAATTAATACCTCCAAATGAATCACCGAACCAAGCCGCCTGTTCATTCCTTACGTCACCAAATATATTTTTTAAAATAAAGATAGAAACGCCCCACAGAATTAAGATTATAACACTACCAATTACGAATGGGTAAATGGATGTAAATCCGTTATCAGTTTCCTTTGACTTGTTCAATTTTTTTCTTTTTTAGTTTCTTGAATATTTCTAACTCTTTAATTGACATTTACTTTTTAAGTTTTAACGGCCCTTTCAACTCGTACCGGTGTGAAGTACCTTTGGCCATAATAGGAGCAAATCTTGGTCTGAAGTGTAAATCTATTAATTATTTGTTAAAGAAAATACGCTCTTAAATTAAATCGACAAATCAGTAAATTTCACCTTAGTTTTTAAGCTATTTAGGCGTACATTTTTATACAAGTGATTGTATTTTCTTTGCACTTGGGCTACAATAATTCCAGGATGTTTTTTAAATTTTTTACTGAGTTGTAAGATCAATTCCCTATCAAAATTGGGATATTGAAACAACTCGTTTCTTACTTTTTCAGATAATAGCATACGTGCCGCAAATGCATCTGCCTCATCTTCTTTTTCTTTATCTGGTGTAATACTTTCAATTCCATCAATAAATATGTCTTTTTTACCGTGGTATAAAATATGACCTAATTCGTGAAAGAACGTAAACCAAAAAGCATTGTAATCCTTCTGTCTATCGGTTATTTGAATTAGCGGCACACTATTGTTTTTTATCCATCTTGTTGCTCCGTAGATAGGTGCTTTGGCTATACAAGGCGTATAAACTAAAGCTACACCACAAGATGCACACAGGGTTTGTAATTCTTCTAACCAAGTGTTTGAATGCTTGTATGCAATGTCTTGTATTTGTTCTATACAATTTCTAAGACTCTTTTTATCAAATGCAGCTACTGTTATTTTATCTGCTTGTAACTCTCCTAAACGTAACCAAACCGAAATGGCTTGAGGTTCTGTCGTATGACGAAGCTCTATTTTAAAGGCTAATGAACTACCGTTATAAATATCTGACCATTGTGCAGGAGAGGCAACTCTAAAAAACTTTAATAAGCTATCTGCCAACTCTGTTTTTTGACGAGTATCAGGAAGCAAACCAAATGATTTCATTTTGGCTATCGGAAAAGACGATACCCATTTTTGGCATTGTACTAAATGTTCCATTTGCTCTATCTCTAATAATTCATCTTGATAGGTACGCTCTAAATTGAGCCAAAAACTTGCAGGAACACCCAAGACATATTCTAATTTGGTGGCTGTTTCTTTTGTTATAGGTGCTTTTCCTTTGATTAACTCATTTAGTTTAGGGACAGACCTTCCTAATCGCTCTGCTAATTCTGCTTGCGACATACCAATATGGTCTATATGCTCTTGAATGCTATCGCCAGGACAAGAGAGTAAGGATTTTTTTATTTGTAAATCAGTCATTATATTTTCTTTTTAAGTTAGTGAGGGTCTTCTACAGACTCTATACTTATAATGGTTATCGCTTTTAAATCCACCCCACCATCTTCTAAGGTTGGTATGGGGTTTTGGTCTATCGAGAATAGTATTCTCCAATTTTCTTGAATGTCAATTGACCAAGTTCCTTTGCCTTTACCTATATGTTGGTGTAGTCGTAATACAGGTAATTTTGAGATAACCTCTAAATTATCTGCATTTTCAAGCTGAATTCGACGCTGCTTAATCTTTTTTGCCAAGTTCCCGTAGCTCTTAGTTAAGCCCTTATCTGTACTGAGCGATTTCTCCAGTTTGTTATTCTTATAAGATAATTTCATTGCAAATTTACAAAATTATTTACCCATTAGGTAAATGTTTTTTACTTTTATTGAAAGTGGATCCAGATTTCTCTTCCATATTTTATTATTGTTTAGATTACCACAGGTTTTTTATTTCGTTGATTTATAGTCATTTCCAAAATCCTGGCTGCCCAAGATGCAAAAAGTAGAATTGAAAATATTCTTTTCATAATGGTTTTAAATTAGAGTGAACGGAGCTAAATAAATTAAAATATGGCCGAAGAAAATGTTTTCTGCTTTTACATTCTACAAGATTATATGGTCGTTCGGTTATTTTCAAATGTATGGTAACTCGCTATATATAGTCAAATATATATTTTTACCCGTTAAACTTTCGGGAGAACAGTATTTTTGCCCTAAAGAAGCGACAAAATTTTTAAGTCACTTGCCTGTATCTTGATTATGTAAGAAATGCACAAAATGTAGGTTATTAAAAAAGATAATTTTAGTCAAAATACTTTAAAGCGTCAATAGCCTTTTCTTCATCACCTTTCCCTAAATACGCCATAAAGTTTAGTTCAGTGTGGTGACCAGTGATGGTTTTTAAATGTGCCAAAGGAACTTCTCCATAGTAATTAGTGGCAAAACTCCTTCTACCAATGTGACTTGTCACCAGTTTCCACTTCTCATAAAAATCCTCTTTCTTCCTAAACTGCTTATCTGCAACTTCAATTTTTTTACTTCCCCATACCTTTTCTGTCAATCCGGCTTTTTCACACACCTTTTTCACATACTCATTGTACTTCTGATCTGGTAAGGCCCTTGGAAATTCGCCATTTCTCTTCTCCAAAATTTCTCTGACCTGTTTAAGCAAGGGAATAGTCATAACTTTCCCCGTTTTCCTTTGAGTGAACTCCAGTAGAAATTTTTCATCTTTCCTTCGGATCATTTCTTTTTGAAATCTCATGAAGTCAGAAATTCTCTGGCCGGTAAAACAGGATATTAATAGCCAGTCTTTTGAAATTTCAAGGTGCTCCTTATCAAATGTCTTTCCCTTTATTTTGTCCAACTCATCAAAAGTGAGGTATATCTTTTCCGTTGCTTTAGTTTTAGTCTTTATACTGTCTAATTGCCGGCTTGTCTCTATTCCTTGACTATAGGCGTGTCTTGCCACTGTTTTTGTGAACTTAATCGCTCTTGCTATTGTGTTGTAAGCATAGCCCTTTTCAACCAGAAACGACTCAACATCTCTTTTAAAGTCGAGATTAATATCTTTCAGGAAGATAACCTGTTCCCGGCTGTTCTGAAATTTAATCAGCATTTGCTTAATCACATTTGATTTTTTTACAGTTGCCGGACTTACATGTTCTTTCCTTTCTTCAATATAAATTTCCACGTAAGAAATGAGATCCTCTGGCTTTTCTTGTTTGGCTTTTTCGGGAGTATAATAATTATTGATTATTTTTTGAAGCCATTCTTTACTTATTTTTTCAGGATCGGTGGAATTAAAAGATGTAAGGATAAAACTTTCAATTTGGTTTAGCTCTTGATTTATTACATTCTGTTTTTCCTTTAGCTCTTGGATCTTGTTTATTTCATCAATGTCATTGGTTCGTTTGAACCTAGTTTGAGAATGTTCTTTACTCCAATATTGATTAGATACCTCCAATTTGGTTTTCCCTCCAATTGTAAAATCTTGATATCCTTTTTCATACTTTTCGCTAGTAATCCGATAGAGTAATCTCAGATTTAGAAATGCTTTAGATGTTGTAGAACGATATAGGAAATTTATACTTGCCATTTGATTCATTTTGTATAATACAAATATATCAAATTTGTACGGTATTTGTACGATTGGATCCAAATTGTTCAAAACAAAAGCAAACTAATACAAAGATCAGATATACTAAATATAGCGTGAGGGTTTGTTTTTAAAGGGGTTCGTCAATTATTAATGGGTTTTTAAGCGTTTAGTCTTTTGCGCTGATGTGGTTCAAGTGGGACCACGGTTTACAATTAAGAATCCCTATAAACTCTATGTTTGTAGGGATTTTTTTATTTTAGGGGACGAATGAGGGGCTGAATTATTTTGTTTTGTGAAGTGTTTTAGTGGTGTAAAACATTTAGTGTAAGTTTGTCTTATGATATAAATTTTTTCAATGAATTTTTCTCCAGAATTAACCCCGACCTTCAAAGCAAATGATGAAGTGCCTTTTCCTTATATAGAAGCTATCAAATTATGGGAATTAAAACCCGCATATTTTAATGAGTGGAGAAGAAAATTTGATTTTCCTCGAATAGTTCAGTTTCTTCAAAATAATCTCAATCAATTTATCATTTGGCAGAAGGAACAGAATCTTTCTGATGAAGATTTGATTTATTTTGGACCTGCACGTTTCCTTAAATTTAACCCTTGTAAGGTCAGGATAGTTTTATTTAAATGGGAAAACATTGAAGATCCCAAGAGATTAATTGATAATGACAAGTTTCTTAGGAAATTACGAAATAATGAAAATTTTTTCGGAAAATTTGAAATTCTAAAAGAAATTACTCCTTATTATAATTGGGTGAAGGCGAGAAACATAGTTC
>JBDNHN010000388.1:0-3215 GCA_041688725.1 Gillisia sp. | reverse complement strand
TAAAGGCATTTGTTGAAGAAAAGTTTGGCAGCAAAGATTTGATAGAAATGGTTTCAAATTATCAGATCTTCTTAAATTATGAAACACTTGCAAAAGAGAAAATAGAGGCTTCCAATGTGGAAGATGCAATTGCACATTTTGTGCTTCAAAAACCCCAAATAAACAGGGCTTTTACAAGAACTCAACTTGAAGCGAATGATTTCACTTCGGGGATTTCCGGTTTGATACAAAAAGGGTTTAATCAAAGACGGAGCGGGGATGTAGTGTTTGTGTTAAAGCCTGCCATTATTTCTTATTCTAAAACGGGTTCCACGCACGGCAGTGGATTTTCCTACGATACCCATGCGCCGCTTATTTTCTTTGGGAAAGGCATACCACATGGAGATACTTCTAGAAGATCTGAAATTATTGATATTGCACCAACAATCTCGACAATATTAGGGATTTCATTTCCCAGTGCAAGCTCAGGGAAACCTCTAAATGAAATGTTGGACAACTAAGAGCCTAAATTTTTTTTGCGCATTTTATCCCAACGCATTTTTCTTATAAAGCGGCCTTCTTGATTTGTTACAAGAAAAGGCTGCTTTTCTTTTTTAGCCTTGAAATATCCGCTGATGAAATCCTTAAATAAGCGCATATCCTTTTTTAAATAAGCCAGTTTAGCAGAAGCTATGCATGTAATAGCAAAGCCGTAATGCAGCCTGTAGAAAGCTTCACCCTGCCTGTACTTTGAAGAAGGGTTATAGGTGGCTCCGGTTGGTTTTAAATGCTGTACAAGCAATTCCTTATCCGTTTTTACAGACCATCCGTGGAATTGAGCCAATAGTTCATCGGCAGTATCCCAACCCATAGCCGGTTTTAGTTTTCCAATTAAAAGAAAACATGCTTTTCTGTATGCTTTTAGGGCGCCACGCAAATGATCTGAATCGGTTAAATTCTCCAGGATCCATTTTCCGTTTTTTAAGACTGAGCAAAATCCGCCGGCCATACCAACTTTTGGATTCGTTTCAAAATGTTGACGGATGGTTTTTAAATAATCCTGCGGAAATATTAGATCGGCATCAAATTTACAGACGATATCGTACTCTTCATCCAGACTGTGGTAACCTTTATTGAAGGCGTTGATTACCTTGCTGCCAGGTAAATGTTCTTCAGAAGAAGAGTTTTTTACCAGAGAAATAAAAGGATATCTTTGGATGAATCCGGAAACTATTTCAGACGTGTTGTCCGAAGACTGGTCATCTACAACTACAATTTTTGAAGGAAGAAAAGATTGTTCCACCAAAGATTGAAGGGTTTTCCCGATAAATTCGGCTTCGTTATGCGCAGGAATGACAATGTAAATTTTCAAGAAAAGAGTTTCAATATTAATGCTAAATTACAATAATATTGGTTTGTAATTGAAAAGTGATGAAAAGGAAGGCATTATGTATTTTTGAAGATGCAACATTTCTGATTGGGAACGAGGCTTTTTTTAAATAACAGAAATAATATTGTGATTTTCCTTTTAGGAAAACTACCGTTCCGCATAAACAGCGTAATAACGCGGAGTAATACTTCGTAGCAAAGGTCGGAAACCTATTTTATTGATTGGATTTGTCCATTTTGCGGTTTTTTTGATGTGCCATCCGGCTTTTTCCAGTAACCAATCAAATTGCCAATCTTCAAACTCGTGAAAATGCCGGTCTCTCATATCGGTTTTGCTTCTGTAAGCATTGGAGAACCACAATTTTAAAGGAACTGTAGCGACAAGTTTTTGAGCCTGAATGTCTTTTAAAACGTTATAAGGAGACACAAGATGTTCAAAGATCTCAAAAGCAGTTACAATTTCAAATTCGTCGGTTTTGACTGCTGAGGTATTCAGGTCAAGATCTTCTCCTCCGGTATTTTTAACCTGATAACTATGTTGTTCCATTATTTCAGAAAAAGGATTTTTCACACCCAAATCCAAAATTTTGGCGGGGGAGGGGACCACTTCTTCTAAAAATTCCAATGTTTTTTTATACCTCTTGTTTGGGAAAGTATTCTCGTACATATTAATATTGGTACACCAGGGCATTAATATTCATTCCTGCGCCTACACTAGCCATCACAATTATATCACCTTTATTTAATTCCTGATCTTTAATTTCGCCACTTATCACAAGATCCAATAATGTGGGTACAGTAGCCACACTGTTATTTCCGAGTTTTTGAATGCTCATTGGCATGACGTTTTCGGGAACAGGCATATTATGTAATTTGTAGAAACGGGATACAATGGCATCATCCATTTTTTCGTTGGCCTGATGGATAAAGATCTTTTTAACTTCGTCTATGTTTTTACCGCTATTGTCAAGGCAGGATTTCATTGCATTTGGAACATGAGTTAGTGCCGATTCATAAAGCTTGCGTCCGTTCATCTTTATATATCGGGTATTATCATTGTTTTCGTCACGGTTTGATTTTCCAAAATAAATATGGTGAGCTTCCTGATATGCGTAAGTTGCCGATTCATGAGATAAAATACCGCCTTCCTGTTCTGTAACTTCAAGAACCGCAGCTCCTGCTCCATCAGAAAATATCATGGAATCCCGGTCATGTATGTCTACAACTCTTGAAAGCGCTTCAGCACCAATAACAAGGCACTTTTTTGCCATACCACATTTCATAAATGCCTGTGCCTGTATAACAGCTTCTATCCAACCCGGACAGCCAAAAAGTACATCATAAGCTACACATTTTGGGTTTTTTATGCGCAAGTTATGTTTTACACGGGTTGCCAGGCTAGGCACAGTATCACTTTGAATACTTCCATGCTTGATATCTCCATAGTTATGTGCTACAATTAGGTAGTCCAAGGTTTCCGGATCTATTCCTGCGTTTTCAATTGCCTTCTGTGCTGCAACAGTTGCCATATCCGAAGTGTCTAAATTTTCTTCCAGATATCTGCGTTCCTCAATTCCAGTAATCGCCTTAAATTTGTCAATAATTATCTCGTTGGCCTGAGGAAAACCTGAGCCATCTGTATTTAGGAATTCATGCTTCAAAAAGTCGGAATTCTTTCTTTTTAAATTAGGAATAAAACTTCCTAAGCCGGTGATTTTTATGCTCATTTGAACAAGGTGTTTTTTTGATAATTTTAACTAAAATAATAAAAGCAATTTAAGAATCGTATAAGGAACTGAATTATTTCAGTCAATTTATGATATTGATATTTTTAAAAATAATTATGT
>JBDNHN010000387.1:0-1874 GCA_041688725.1 Gillisia sp. | reverse complement strand
GGTTGGGCAAGATTTTCCGCATTCATGGAAAAACCGGTACTAAACATTTCCGGCAACACGATCAAATCGACATTTTTATCGATTAAATCGATTTTCTCAGGCAAGATCCGCCTGGATTATTGCGGTGTTTAAATTTTTGTACATATTCAAATTTTATAAAATTTTAAAACTGCCCTCCTAAATACATGTTAAATGATTGTTTAAAATAAAGAATATAAATAGTTTTATTCTAAAATCAATTGATATGAACCAAGATAGCTTTTTTCAAAGAAATTCTTTCGCTTCCAGCACTTCAAGGGGTTTAATTGCGGGGTTTTTGGGCGGTCTTGCAGGAACCGCTGTCAAGAGTATTGTTGAAAAATTTCTTCCTGTAAGAAAAATTGAACAACGATCTGCTCAGATAAAAATAGTAGACAATCTATCGACCAAGATTCTGGGAAGTCCCATTAGCAGTGATTATGAAGCTTTGGCTGAACAGCTGGTGAGTTTTCCCTTTGGAGCCAGCATTGGGGCAGCCTACGGATATGGAAAGAAGGATAAAGACGAATTTCGGTTGATTGATGGAGCTGTTTTAGGAGCAACAACCTGGGTTTCTACCCACGAAACTTCCCTACCCATTTTGGGCCTGGAATCAAAACCCAAAAATATTCCGGTTAGGATGCAGGCCAATGAATTATTCGCCCACGTATTATTTGGGATTACTACAGAATTGGTTCGCAGTTATGTGAATGAACGTTTGAAAAGACAAGAATAGAATAAAAGAAACTTATTGGATCTTATTTAATATTTCTGCAGCTTTTACAAGGGTTTCATCGGTTTTCGCAAAACAAAACCGCAATTGTTTATTATCCTTATTATCAATATTAAAAACTGAAACCGGAATGGTGGCTATTTTGTACTGCTTAATCAGGCGATTGGAAAATTCAACATCATTTTCTCCCGTAATATCCGAGTAATCCAATAATTGAAAATATGTGCCCGCAGATGCTTTTCCTTTAAATCTACTGCCTTCTATCAATTCCAGAAACCGATCTCTTTTTTGCTGATAAAATTTCCCCAGGTTGAGATAATTTCCCGGGGTTTTAAGATATTCAGCATAGGCCTGCTGCATGGGATGATTTGCACAAAAAACAGTTAACTGATGGACTTTTCTAATTTCCCTCATCAATTCTTCCGGAGCTACGCAGTATCCGGTTTTCCAGCCCGTATTGTGAAAGGTTTTTCCGAAGGAAGCGCAAACCACAGCCCGTTCTGCCAAACCTGGAAATGAAACCGCACTATGATGTTTGTTATCATCAAAAATAAGGTGCTCATAAACCTCATCACTCAGCAAAATAATATCAGTATTTTTTAATAAACTTTCCAGTTTCTTCATATCAGATTCACTGAGTAAAGTACCGCTGGGATTGTGAGGGGTATTGATGATGATCATCCTGGTTTTTGAAGTGATCTTTTCCTCCACCTCCTGCCAGTCAATACTAAAATCAATTCCTTTTAACTGAATTAAAACCGGGATACCTCCATTGAGCTTGATGCTTGGCTCATAAGTGTCGTATGCGGGCTTAAAAACAATAACTTCATCTCCTTTATGGACAAATGCTGTTATGGCTGAATAAATTGCCTGTGTGGCGCCATGAGTGACTGTTACTTCGGTATTTTCATCGTATTTGTTTCCGTATAAAGCTTCGATCTTTTTAACAATTTGGTGCCTAAGCTCCAATACGCCAGCCATTGGAGCATATTGATTACACCCGGTTTTCATCGCTTTTGTCACCAATTCTTTTAAGTGATCGTCAGTCTCAAAATTGGGACAACCCTGAGAAAGGTCAATTGCGTTATGTTTTCGGGCCATTTGACTCATTACAGTGAAAATG
>JBDNHN010000386.1:0-2887 GCA_041688725.1 Gillisia sp. | reverse complement strand
CCTCCGACTCCACTTTTCGAGTATTATACTCAACTAAAAACCTCGTAATCCTACTGATTACGAGGTTTTTCATTTTAATGATATCTTATAATTGCATATGAATCTCCTGGGATAAGGAGATTATTGGCTTGTAGTAATTCTGAAAAATTACTCACTAATATGAATTAGTTTGGAGGTTTTTACCACCTCCCAATAGTCAAATATTTTCAACAAAATTTAAAAACACTTTTTTATGAAGTTCAAGATCCATATTAGGTGAAAGTGATACACGGACAATATAATCTTTGTCGCCTTCTTTAGTCGTCCCTTGAGTAGATGTTGCGGGTATCGTCCAATAACTTCCATTTAACTGCCCATAGCTCACACAGAACTTACTTTCATGGGGGATTTCTGTAATCATTAAATTGATTAACTTCAAATTTAGCGCTCTTTTATAAGCTTCTTTTTCTTCATCAGTATTGCCTTTAGTGGGAAGATCTAATGAAAACACAGATGGGGTAAATCCTTGTTTTGCCAATTCTTCTGAAACAAAATTGATTTTCGCCTCTGGTAAAGCCTCGTGAATAAAGTTTACAAATTCACGTGTATTCTTATGCGCCTCCTTAATTCTTTGGTTCATTGAAGGCAATTGTTTGGCTAATATTTCATATTGAAGAGCTGTAGCCTCGTTATCGCAAAGTAATAGATGCCTTTCTATTTTCTCCATCAAGCCTTCAGTTTTCTGATTTCCTACAACGTAACCAGCAGTACATTGCCCGCCACTTGGAAATTTCGAACCACTAGCATATGAAAGTGTTCTCACCGTTGAGAGTATTTCACCGTCACCTAAAAAGTGTAGGTTAGGACAAAATGTTTGATCTAAAATAAAAACGGGAGCTATAGCCATTTCACCAGTTGCAGTTTTACGTTCTTTACTTAAAACATCTTTTAACTTTATAAGATCTGGAACTTCAACTCTAGGGTTTGTTGGAATTTCAGCGATTATGTATGGGACAGCATCTTGGTGAGAGATTTTATCTAAAATGGTATCGATACTTTGCACCATATCATTATCACCATCCACTGGTAAGTCCACTACTTCAACATTATCAAGGCAAGCGGCAACTCTTCTTGCTTGGTCATTAGTACCACCATAACAATTTGGAGGAACAATAAATTTAATAGCCTTTCCTTTATGCTTTTCTAGTGCATCGTGAATTAGTCCCATCATAATCGCATATTGAATAGATAGTCCACAGGAAGCAACTAGAGGCTTTATATTTGTACCGGTAATCTCTTTAATTGAATCTAAGACAAGCGTTTTGTTTGTCTCGACATTACTTTTTTTAGGTTCAAAAGAAGACTTATCTATTAGCAACTTTAAGGCAGCATAAGAATTGGCTGGCGTCATTGCAATTGTCTCTCTTCTTCTTACATGCTGAATGTCGGAGATATAACTTTCATTCTGTTCACCATTTACTACTAAAACACTTCCAAGCTGAGAATGAAGATTGATAAAAAAGTCAATATTTGGGGTGAGATCAATAGTACCAATTTCATCTTGTTGTGAAATGAAGATGGTACTACCGTTAAACGCGGAAATATCTTCTACTTTCTCAACATTCTTTAACTCAAATTTATATCCATAAATAGTCTTTACTGTTTCAGCATCAAAAAAACGGGGTAATTCACCTGTATAAATGATCTGGGTGTTTTTATGATCTAATAAATTTTTTCTTAGAATTGCCAAAATAGGAACCGACTTTGACGAAAAACTTATTACATTATTTGGTTCTAGATTATTTAAGTTAGCAATTCCCCATTCTAATACGCAAGATAATGGATGACCTAATCGAATATAGTCGTAAGCAGTGGGTAATTCACTTAGAGCTGATGATTCAGAATTATTGTCATTAAATAAGTTTTCAAACTGCTCTAAGAATTGAGTTTTGGCCAATTTTTCATCATAAATATCTAGTCGATGTGTTGTTGTACTCAACCAGCCAGTTGGCATATTTTCCAATACCTTTTTAATATAATTTAGCATTTTATTGTCTTCCATAATTTTCACTTTTACATAGGTCGACAATATACCTTAATTACATTTATTTTAAAAGTGTTACAAGACGTTTTGTTAAGTTGTGCCTAAAGTGTTTGTGTATGTTTTCGTTGCGTGAAAATCCTCACGGATTTTCACGCAACGAAAACAAGATAGTAAAAGTGTGAGGAATTTCCGATTAGGAAATTCAGAAGCAATGAACTATACACGATGTAAGAACCTGGTTTTTCTTGTCATAATGTTTTTAGTTTACCGTAAATATCAACGCTAATAAATTCCTTACTCTTTATTTCACAGTCTTTCATTGTTCCTTCGTGCTGAAAGTCAAGTTTAGCCATTGCATTTTTGCAGTTTTGGTTTCGAGATTCCACAAAGCCCTCTATTCGATGAAGTCTGATTTGGTCAAATCCGAAATTACAAATTAAGGGCATTACTTCTGTCATTATTCCTTTTCCCCAAAAGTTGGGAAGTAACCAAAGTCCAATTTCCGCTTTTTTATGTTCTGTTGATATGTTATTTAGTCCACCAGCTCCATAAAAAATTTGATTATCAGGCGAACAAATCGCCCACCAAATTTGCTTTGGGTCAGCAAACCAAGCCATTTGTGTTTTTGTAGCTTCTAAACTGTCAAAACTTATCCCATAATATTTAATCACTTCAGGATTAGAAAGTCCGATGTAAATATTTTTAAGGTCAGATTCGATTATTTTTCTGAGAAGAAGTCGGTCAGTTTTAATTGTTTGAAATTCCTTTTCCCAGATTTTTGATTCAGTTCGGCTCATTTTTCAGCTTGGTGCTAGCGGTTTGTATAAAATTAGTGCGAGTTTGTGTGCGAGCAGGCAGGTAGGG
>JBDNHN010000385.1:0-2140 GCA_041688725.1 Gillisia sp. | reverse complement strand
GGAAAAAAGCAAAATAGTAAAGAATTTAGAGAGCACAAATTCCTTTTTGCTCATTCCGTCTATCAAATTTTGTTTTAAAGTCCTGTTGCTGTATTCGTTGGACATCATTGAAACGATCACGATTGCCAGAAAAAGCTTTAAGAGCGCTCCGATGTAGCTGTTGAAATGCCATATAAAGGGGAAGTTAAAAATTCCCTGGTCGGCCAGCCTGAAATGAACACTTCCCAAATCAAATTCGATGGAGGCAAACAGGGCAATAAAGGTTATAAGTATGAAATAGGTGAGCGTCAGGATCTTTGCGGAACGGCTGTACCTTAATTTATGTAGTTCTATATCCAGTAATCTTAACATTAATTTGAAGTTTGATTGATTAATTGCAAAAATTGTTCTTCCAGGCTTTCTTTTCGTTTTACCAAATGAGACAATACCACGCCTTTTTCCAATAGATAGGAATTCAAGATATCGGCATCCATTGGGTCACTTAGAAATGCGGTGATCAGGCCTTCGGCAATGCTTATCTTTCCAATTGAAGGATGATCGCTTAACAAACTCTGGAGTTTTTCCAGATCAGAAGATTTCAACTCAAAAAAGCCGTAGTTGGCATTCATTTCATCTACCCGGCCGCTGTATAATTTTACGCCTTTCCTAATAATTACAACGTGGGAGCACACTTTTTCCACTTCATCCAGCAAATGCGAAGCCAGTAAAATTGTGGTGCCTGTGGTTGCAATTTGTCTTATTATTTCCCGGACCTGGTGAATTCCCTGCGGATCCAATCCATTGGTGGGTTCGTCAAGAATTAAAATTTCGGGATCGTTGAGCAGGGCAGAGGCAATCGCAAGGCGTTGTTTCATTCCAAGGGAAAAGGTGCTGAATTTACTGTCTTTTCTGTCCGACAAACCGACGATTTCCAGTTTTTCTGAAATTTTTTCAGGCTCAACCCCTTTGATCTTACACACCAGTGCCAGGTTTTGAACCGCCGTCATATATGGGTAAAAATTGGGATGTTCAATAATTGCACCCACCTTCTTTAATGCATTGTGGGTAGAAATTGAACCGTCGAACCACTGAAAATCACCACTGCTGGGATTTACAACATTCAATACCATTCCAAGGGTAGTGGATTTTCCGCTGCCGTTTGGACCTAAAATTCCGTAAACATTGCCCTTTTTTATAGTAAAAGAGAGCTGATCTACAGCTGTAAGGGATCCAAATTTTTTAGTGAGCTTGTTTAAAGTGAGAATTGTCTCCAAATTAATTACTGTTTTAACATGGGACGATGAAGTTATCATTTTGTTACATGATAAATGAAGCAAAAACTGTATTTTTGCAAAAAGCCCAGTATGCAAGACAATTTAATGTCCCGTAAAAAACCTTCTTTTCCGATAAGCGAGCGGTTTAAAACCTATTTAGCTCGATACAACCGGAATTCCAAGATTCCCGTTTTTTATGATGACTTGTTGCGGTTTTCCGGATCCATCGTTGTGTACGACAAGCATGAAGAAGATACTTTATGGGTACGTTGTTATTATTCAGATTCCGAACGTACCGAGTTAGACGAATCCCTAAAGCATATTTATACTATTCTCCATTCCGATGGAAATGTAGATTCCCTGGAATTTTTAAATGTGGATGCCATTGATTACTGCACCTTTGGAAATTCAAAACCTTTTCGCATCCGCGTTCGAAATGTTTTGAATGATGTTACTACCTATTTCTATGTTAAAATTGCCGATGCCTCCCGAATTTATGGCCTGGAGATCGAACATATACTTTCCCCTCACCGGATTAATTTTTTGGTATACAAGGAAACTTTAATTGAAGAACATATAGCCGGAATTCCCGGCGATGTATTTATAGAAGAAGAACTGCCCAATTGTGATGAACATGCAAAAACCCAGATCGCAAAACAGTTCGTAAAGTTTAATGAACGTTGTATGTTGCGTTTGTTAGGTGATATGCGCTCTTATAATTATGTGATAATTCCCGTCCACGATTTTGACCGTGTGAATTATACTATCAGGGCAATAGATTTTGACCAGCAATCCTATGAAGGAAATTTAAAGGTCTATCGTCCTCAATTCTTTAAGGAGAATTTTAAAATGGTGCAGTTGGTTTCCGAAAAACTGCAAATAAATTC
>JBDNHN010000049.1:0-3366 GCA_041688725.1 Gillisia sp. | reverse complement strand
TGAAAAAATCCTGAATGAAGTTGAGGGAGTAAGCAAAGCATCTGTCGATCTGGAAAAAGCCGAAGCAGTTATTGAAATGGATAAGCATATCGAAATTGAAAAATTTCAGAAGGCTTTGAAAGAAGGAGGAGGGAATTATCAAATTTTAATGCCAGGCGAAGTACCTGCTGAAAAAACCGATTCCAAAGACACAAACTTTGTAAAAGGTGATAAGCAAGAAGGAGGTCACGAGCACAGCCAGGGAACTGGCACATTTTATTGCCCAATGCATTGTGAAGGAGATAAAACATACAACAAGGATGGGGATTGCCCTGTTTGCGGAATGGATCTGGTTGAGGAAATGAGTTTAAAAGCTGCAGGTACAAAATATACCTGCCCAATGCATCCGGAAATAATTAGAGATGAGCCGGGGCCCTGTCCTATTTGCGGGATGGATCTCGTACCTATGGAAGCAGATTCTTCTGCAGAAAACAAGACCTATGAAAAACTGCTGAAAAAGTTTAAAATAGCGGTGATTTTTACCCTACCTGTTTTCCTGATCGCAATGATTGAAATGATCCCAAATAATCCGATGCGTGATTTATTAGCGATGAAGTACTGGAACTGGATTCAGTTTGGGCTTTCCATTCCTGTAGTTTTTTATGCTACCTGGATGTTTTTTGAACGAGCGTATAAATCGATTCTTTCCTGGAACCTCAATATGTTCACCCTTATTGGGATTGGTGCCGGAGTGGCCTGGACGTTTAGTGTTTTTGGCCTGTTGTTTCCCGATTTTTTTCCTGCTCAATTTAAAAACGAAATGGGAACGGTACATGTGTATTTTGAAGCAGCAACAGTAATTTTAACTCTTGTTTTATTAGGTCAGTTGCTGGAAGCCCGTGCGCATAGCAAAACAAATTCTGCAATCAAGGAATTGTTGAAATTAGCTCCCAATACAGCAATTCGTGTTGTAAATGGGAAAGATGAAGTTATTGCGACTGATAAAATTGAAGTCGGTGATATTTTACGTGTAAAACCGGGGAGTAAAATTCCTGTAGATGGGATCATTGAAAAAGGCTATTCGAGTATTGATGAAGCCTTAATCACCGGAGAACCTATTCCCGTAGATAAGGCTGAAGGAGATAAGATCACTTCCGGAACCATTAACGGGAACCAAAGTTTTACTATGAAAGCCGAAAGAGTGGGAAACGAAACCCTTCTGGCCCAAATAATAAAAATGGTGAACGATGCCAGCCGCTCGCAGGCGCCAATTCAAAAGTTAGCCGATAGAATTTCCGGTTATTTTGTGCCTATTGTAGTTCTTATTTCTATAATAACCTTTGCGGTTTGGGCAATTTATGGTCCGGAACCAGCTTATGCCTATGCCCTGATAAATGCCATTGCGGTATTGATCATCGCCTGTCCCTGCGCGTTGGGATTAGCAACCCCAATGTCGGTCATGGTAGGTGTTGGCAAAGGTGCTCAAAATGGGGTGCTTATAAAGAATGCTCAGGCCCTGGAACAAATGGACGATATAGATACACTTATTATCGATAAAACCGGAACCATTACCGAGGGGAAACCATCGGTAGAAAAAGTGGTTTCTTTTGATCCCTCTATTAGTGAAGATGAGGTTTTGAAGCAAATAGCTTCGGTAAATGCGCTGAGTGAACATCCATTAGCAGCGGCTACCGTAAAATTTGCCAAAGAAAAGAATGTTGTTCTTGCAGATGCTTCCGATTTTAATTCAATTACCGGAAAAGGTGTAATTGGAAAAGCAGATGGAAAAGAAATCTCCATTGGTAATGAAAAATTGATGGAACAGGTTGGCGCCGAAATTTCTTCAAAAATAAAAAAACAGGTCAAAGCCGAGCAGGAACTTGGAAAAACGGTTTCCTATTTAGCAGTTGGAAATAAGGTGGTTGGTTATATAACTATTACCGACCCGATCAAAAAAACCAGCAGGCAGGCAATCCGATCTTTAATGGATCAGGGCATCGAGGTATTTATGCTAACAGGCGATAACAAAAATACAGCAAAGGCGGTTGCCGATGAGTTGCATCTTTCCGGATTCAAGGCTGGGATGATGCCCGAGGATAAGTTAAACGAAGTAAAGCGTTTGCAGGCTGAAGGTAAGAAAGTGGCAATGGCTGGAGATGGGATCAATGATGCTCCGGCTTTGGCGCAATCCAATATTGGGATCGCGATGGGAACGGGAACCGATGTAGCTATTGAAAGTGCTGAGATCACTTTGGTGAAAGGAGACCTGCAAGGGGTTTTAAAGGCAAAAGAGCTAAGCAAAAAAGTAATGAGAAATATCAAACAGAATCTGTTTTTTGCCTTGTTCTATAATACTGTAGGAATCCCTATTGCAGCTGGGGTATTGTATCCGGTTTTCGGACTTTTACTTTCCCCGATGATTGCTGCACTGGCGATGAGTTTTAGTTCGGTTTCGGTAATTGCAAATGCGCTGAGGTTGAAAAATGCGAAGATCGGTTAAGAATTAAAACAAAACACTTTGGGTTTAAAGGGAATACTATCAGGAGTTAAAGGGCTGGAAATTGTTTTCTAAAAACCTTATTTCATCTGATAAATTTTTTATAAAATTATTCTTGCACCTGCATTCCGGCAGGTGCAAGAATAATTTAAAAGCAAACTGTTCTATGAAAAATCAAATAAATTTTAATTATGGTTTCTTTTGTTTTTATGACTAGAATTTCCCTTTTTGGATCGTGCGTCCTGCCATTTATTAAACTGTTCTTCGTTTAAGATTTGCTTCATTCTTTCCTGATGCGCCAATTCCCTGTCTAAACGTGCATTTTTTACTTCAAAACGTTTTTCTTTTAATTTTTCTACATCTTCTTCTCTCATTTTTTTGTGTTCCGCCATCAGTGCTTTGCGCTCCTCTGCTTTTTCTTTGTACAGCTTTTTAATTTCCTGCTGCTGAGCTTGGTCAAGATTCAATTGCAGTGTTAATTTTTTTGTCTGTAGAGTTGCTATTTCTTCCGCAGACATATCAGTCTTATCAGCTTTATGGTGCTGACCTTTTTGTTGTGAAAATGCCGATAATGAAATCAACATAATCAAAAATAAACTTAACTTTTTCATTGTGTCTTTTTTAATTGTTATATACTATAGACTAATCTTTTTCTAAAAGGTTTAACCGAAATTTTTTCAATGCCTTATAAAAAAAATCTGCCGGTTGGTTCCGGCAGATTTTAAAAATCAAACAAAACTGAATTTAGCCTTTTGCAATAGCATTCAAAATGAGTTCTATTTGCTCAATAGCATCTAACAGGTGATACTGTGTTAATTGGTCATTTGTTCTGTTCACAACATTTCTGGTCTTGCGTTGCAGGCGGTTCCCTTTTTATTTCTGATTTTTTT
>JBDNHN010000384.1:0-3576 GCA_041688725.1 Gillisia sp. | reverse complement strand
GGACGGGAAAAAGGAGTGGTTATGGATGGCCGGGACATTGGTACTGTCGTGTTTCCAAATGCCGAACTGAAAATATTTATGACTGCTTCAGCAGAGAAAAGAGCCAAACGCAGGTATTTAGAATTGCAGGGAAATAAACAAAGGGTAAGTTACGAAGAAGTATTAAAAAATGTGGAAGAGCGTGATTATCTGGATACATCCCGGAAAGATTCCCCTTTGGTAAAGGCCGAAGATGCTGTAGAAGTCGATAATTCAGAAATGGGTATTGACGAGCAATTTGAAAAGATATACAGGCTTGCCCAGGCTGCCATAGATTCTGTAAAATCTTCAAAATAAAACAATAATTTAATTTAAATGCAGTTTTTTATTTTCAGAAAATAAATTGTACTTTTGCATTCCTTTTTGGCGAAGTAATGGAAAGAGAAAAGGGTTGAAAATCAAAACAATAATCGCTTCTGTGTTTTTTATTGCCTGAATTTTTCCGAAGAAACATAGAATACAAATAATACAATCAGCAATGGCTGAAGAAACAAAAAATCAAGAAGTTCAAGAGAACGAAAACTCTGAAATTCAAACAAAAGCAGCTCCATCTCCACAACAGGAGAATCCTGAAAAATTTCTGGAAGATTTTGATTGGCACAACTACGAAGAAGGCATTGATCCTGTAGATGATACCAAATTGGAAGAATTTGAGAAATTGGTAGCCGAAAATTTCGTAGACACCTTAAATGATGAGGTTGTAACAGGAAAAGTAATCAATATTACTGACCGTGATGCAATTATTGACATTAACGCGAAGAGTGAAGGTGTTATTTCATTAAACGAATTTCGTTACAACCCGGATCTTAAAGTAGGGGATGAGGTAGAAGTTTTAATTGACGTGCGTGAAGATGCAACCGGACAATTAATTCTTTCTCACCGTAAAGCCCGCGTTATTATGGCTTGGGATCGTGTGAACAAAGCTCACGACGAAAGTTTAATAGTAAATGGTTTTGTGAAATGTCGTACCAAAGGTGGTATGATCGTAGATGTATTTGGTATCGAGGCGTTCTTGCCAGGTTCTCAAATAGACGTGAAGCCTATCAGGGATTACGATGCTTACGTAGGTAAAACAATGGAATTTAAAGTTGTGAAAATCAACCATGAATTCAAAAACGTTGTTGTATCTCACAAAGCTCTTATTGAAGCTGATATCGAGGAACAGAAAAAGGAAATTATCGGTCAGTTAGAAAAAGGTCAGGTATTGGAAGGTACTGTTAAGAATATTACTTCTTACGGTGTATTCGTTGATCTTGGTGGAGTAGATGGATTAGTCCACATTACAGACCTTTCATGGTCTCGTATCAACCACCCTAATGAGATTGTAGAATTGGATCAAAAACTTAATGTTGTAATTCTTGACTTCGATGAAGCTAAAACTAGAATTCAATTAGGATTGAAACAATTGAACAAACATCCTTGGGAAGCACTTGACAGTGAAATGAAGGTTGGCGATAAAGTAAAAGGAAAAGTAGTCGTTATTGCTGATTACGGTGCATTTATTGAAGTTGCTGAAGGAGTTGAAGGACTTATTCACGTTTCTGAAATGTCCTGGAGCACGCACTTGCGTTCTGCTCAGGATTTCGTAAAAGTTGGTGATGAGGTTGAAGCTCAAATCCTGACTTTAGATCGTGAAGACAGAAAAATGTCACTTGGTATCAAACAATTAACACCTGATCCATGGACTGATATTACTTCTAAATTTCCTGTAGGTTCTAAACATACCGGTATTGTGCGTAATTTCACCAACTTTGGAGTGTTTGTTGAATTGGAAGAAGGAATAGACGGATTGATATATATATCTGATCTTTCCTGGACCAAGAAAATCAAACATCCATCTGAATTTACCAATGTAGGTGATAAGTTGGAAGTTATTGTATTGGAACTGGATGTTGAAGGACGTAAACTAAGTTTAGGTCACAAACAAACAGAGGTTAACCCTTGGGATAAATACGAAACTGAATTCGCTGTGGGAACTACCCATACTGCTGAAATCGCTGAAATCGTAGACAAAGGTGCAACTATTGAATTCAATGAAGATATCACCGCTTTTGTTCCTACCCGTCATCTTGAAAAAGAAGATGGTAAGAAATTGAAGCAAGGAGAATCTGCAGAATTTAAAATAATAGAATTCAATAAAGAATTCAAGCGAGTGGTAGCCTCACATATGGCAATCCACAAGGAAGAAGAGCAACAAATTGTGAAGCAAGCCGCTAAAAAAGCAGCTACGCAGACCGGTGACAAAACCACTATTGGTGATGTGAATGCTGATCTTCAAGCTTTAAAAGATAAATTGGAAGGAAAAAAATAATCAGGAAACTGATTGTAATTCAAACCATTAATCTTATTGAGTAAAAACCTCCCTGAATTTCAGGGAGGTTTTTTTTTGCTAAAAAAATAACAGATGTAAAATTCAATTTTGATTTCCAAAATTTTAATTTTAAAAAAGCTGTTATTTTTTTCGTTATTGAAATTAGTAGGGAGTTTTAAACTACTTCGAAACCAAAAAAAAACTTACTTTTGTTATAATAACTTCAGTTTTATAAATTATGAGCCAAAAAGTGTTGCTTAATTCAAAAGAGATCAACATCATTCTACACCGTTTGGCATGTCAGTTAATTGAGAATCATCCCGGATTTGAAGATACAGTGATTATAGGAATTCAGCCCCGAGGAGTGTATATGGCGAACCGTATAATTAAAGTGTTGAAGGAAGAATATAAAATAAAAAAGATCTCAAACGGACAATTGGATATCACTTTTTACAGAGATGATTTTAGAAGGAGTGATAAACCCCTGGAAGCCAATAACACAAAAATAGATTTTATTGTTGAAGATAAGCATGTGGTTTTTATAGATGATGTGTTATACACCGGAAGGAGTATTCGTGCCGCCTTAACTGCCATACAATCTTTTGGAAGACCGAAGTCAATTGAATTGCTTACCCTTATAGATAGGAGGTTTAGCCGGCATTTGCCTATACAGCCGGATTATAATGGCAGACAGGTTGATGCCATTAATAACGAAAAAGTAAAAGTGCACTGGAAAGAAAATGAAGGAGAAGATGCTGTGTACCTTATATCAAAATAAATAATTTCATGAGCGAATTAAGTGTTAACCACTTATTGGGAATTAAATATCTTACTTTAAAAGATATTGACCTGATTTTTAAAACTGCCGATCATTTTAAGGAAGTCATCAACAGGCCTATTAAAAAGGTTCCTTCACTTAGGGATATTACAATAGCCAATTTGTTTTTTGAGGACAGTACCAGGACTCGGCTATCTTTTGAACTGGCAGAAAAAAGATTAAGCGCGGATGTGGTCAATTTTTCAGCGGCGTCATCCTCCGTAAAAAAAGGCGAAACACTTATAGATACCGTCAATAATATCCTGGCAATGAAGGTGGATATGGTTGTTATGAGGCATCCAAATCCTGGAGCAGGTATCTTTCTGTCAAAACATGTTGAAGCGAGTATTATAAATGCCGGTGACGGGACTCATGAGCATCCCACTCAGGCATTGTTGGATAGCTATTC
>JBDNHN010000383.1:0-8770 GCA_041688725.1 Gillisia sp. | reverse complement strand
TTGTTCTTTTTAGCTTCTTCAAGTAGGAAATCTAATTTCAATGTCGGGATAAAGGTCACTATGGTGTCAACATCAAAATCTATTTGAACTTCCCTACCCATCACAAAATTCAGGTCTCGTTTTGCGTTCATATAGAGCTGTTCTGTATTCAGAAAAACAATACTGTCGTTGTTGACATCAACTTCGGCATTGAGAACATCGAGTTGGGTATTTTGCCCGTATTCGTAGACGTATTCGGCACGAATCAACCTGTTTTTGGAAATCTGCAACGATTGTTGTGCGGTTTGTGCCGTTTGTTTAAGCCTTGCCACATCAAAATATCCGGTCATTAATTGAAAAATGGTTGCTTCAATGGTTTGCCGGGCCTGAAGCTCTGAGAGTTGATAGGTTTCCTTTAGCCTTTTGAAATTGTACAAGCGGCCCAAACCATCAAACAAGGTGTAATTAATGGTGCTTGCAGCATTGTAACGACGTGATTCGGCATTGATGAGTTCGGTAGAAGTACCATCCCTGAACTGCGCCGTATTGTTGTGATCCCGAATATAAGTAGCATTGGAACTTGCCAATACAGTTGGGAGATAGCCACTATTCAGCAAACCATCATTATTATCGGCAATTTTAATGTCGTTTTTGGCTACTTGAACACCATAGTTGTTTTCCAGGGTGATTTTGACAGCTTCTTCTTTGCTCAAAATTTCCTGTGCTGATACAATAAAAGTGCAGAGTGACAGGAGAATAGAATAAGCTATTGAATTATTGGTTAATTTCATCTTCATGTTCTGCTTTAAGTTCTTTAATAGCGTTTTCCAATTCCTCCCGAGGTACACGTTGCCCGCTGCTCAACCATTTTATATGTCCTTTCAAACTGTTATTGAAGGAAAGAAAAATAGGCAGAATGAATAATGTCAACAGCGATGCAAAAGCTATCCCATAGGAAATAGAGATGGCCATAGGTTTGAGAAACTGAGCCTGACGACTTCCCTCAAGAAGCAATGGTGCCATTCCTGCCACAGTGGTTACCGTAGTAAGGAGAATTGCCCTGAACCTTGTGCGCCCGGCCTGGATGAGTGCTTCTTCAAATTTGACACCCTCCCTTAATAAAGTGTTGAATTTATGAATCAGTACCAAACCATCATTCACCATCACCCCAATCAACGCGATAATTCCTAACCAGGACAATATATTGACCGGGAATCCGTGAAGCCAATGTCCCCAGGCAACAGCGATAATGCTAAATGGAATGAGAACCATCAGGATAATAGGCTGACTTAAAGACCGAAATGTAAAGGCGATGGTCACAAAAATCAGGAATAGGATCACCAGGGATACTTTAGAAGCCGAATTTTGAATTTTAGCTGCCTCTCGACTTTGACCTTCATATGAAACTTTCACAGAAGGAAATTTATTGAGAATAGCCGGTACCACATTATTTTTGATATCGTCTAAAATAGCACCCGAGTTAGAGTTAGGGTTTTCCAAATCGGCATTCACTTGAATTTCCCGCAAACCATCCAGGTGATTGATTGCCACATCCCCTCGAACTATTTCGTACTCAGCAATTTCTGAAAAAGGTACACGATCCCCAGTTGGAGTAATAATACGCATATTGTCTAAATCATTTATTGAAGACCTGTTTGATCGCTCATATCTTGTCCAAACCTTGATTTCATCCTGGCCTCTCTGGAAACGCTGTGCCTGAAAACCGAAAAATCCGTTACGCACCTGTGCCATCACAGTTTGATAATCCAAACCTATTGGATAGGCATTTTCTTTAAGTTTCACACGAATTTCCTTGATGCCCTCCGGATCATTGTCATTCACGTCTTTAAGCATCGGGTTTTCTTTCATGGTTTTCTGGAGCTCATTTTTGGCCAATCGGAGTTGATCAATATTGCTACCCAATAAAGAAACTGAAACCGGGCTTCCACCAAAATTACCACCAAATCCAAATGTAAGTGTTTCAACTCCATAGACAGGACCTACTTTGTCCCGAACGGCGTTGGTAATAACAAATGATTCTAAATCGCGTTCTTCCCCGGGCAACAAATTGATTTGTAGTGAAGCATTTGAAGAACCCGGCCCAAGTCGTTTGATTATGTTTTCTACTACCTGTTTGTTCCCCGATTGTTTTTTGGTCAAATCATCATTGACCAACCATGCATTAGCTTCAATCATACTGATGATGGAATCTGTGATTCCTGCATTTGTCCCTTCCGGCATGGACAGATTTATAGAAACCCGGTCACTTGCAATTCTTGGGAATAGCGATCTTCCGATAATTCCACTTGACATGGAAGCAATGGTAAGGATCAAAATGGCAATTAAGGATGAAACAGTAATTAATTTATTTCTCATAAATGCAGTGAGCACAGGAACATAAAGCCGATCTCGCATGAAAACCATGGCGCGGTCTCCATAATGGTTTACTTTTTTGAATTTGTCAAAAGCCCTGTCAATCATATTCTTTTTACCCGGGCCTATATCTCCCTCATGTACTAGAGCTTTGGAGTGCGAAATATGTGCAGGCAAAATGAGTAAAGCTTCAATAAGCGAAACAGCCAAAGTGATCATTACAATTTTTGACACCTCCCCAAAGAAATCGCCAATCCGGCTATCAAAAAACAAGAAGGCAGAAAATGCCAAAATAGTTGTAATTATAGAGGATACAATTGGCGCAATCACTTCCATGGTACCGTCAATTGCAGCCCGTACGCGTGATTTTCCGCGTTCAAAATGTTGATAGATATTTTCTGCTACCACAATACCATCGTCTACAAGAATACCTACCACCACGATCATTCCGAAAAGTGAGAGCAAGTTAATGGTAATGCCCAGTTGTGAAGCAAAAACAAACATTCCAAGAAATGAAAGTGGAATTCCTATACCCACCCAAAAAGCCATTCGGATATTTAGAAATATGGCGAGAATTAAAAATACAAGAGAAATACCAAACATCCCATTGCGCAACAAGAGCTCTGTACGCTGATTCAATGTAATAGAAGAATCATTCACCACATCCAATCTAATGTTATTGTGGCTTTGGTTAAAAGTTTCTATATATTGATTTACCTGAGCAGCAGTTGAAATTAAATCTTCGCTGTTGGTATTGCTGACATTTACATTTACCGAAAGTTCTCCATTGAAGTAAGATGCATTAGGCGTCTCTTCAAATCGATCTCTAACAGTCGCGACATCGCTCAGGCGAATGACTCGTCCGGAGTTGTCCGCACGAACAACAATATCATTTAACCTTTCTCCAAAATAAGATCGGTTGTTGGCTCTGATTAGATATTCTTCTGCATCAGTTTTGATATTTCCCCCGGTAATCAAAATGTTTTCGCGGGAAACTGCCTGCGCAACCTCTTGGAAACTTAAATTATATGCCAACAAATCAGTTTCTCTTACGGCAATCTCAATTTCTTCCTCCGGATATCCTGTAATTTCAACTTGTGATATCCCTTCCATGCCGCGTAAATCATTCTCAATATTGCGAGTGATTTGCTTGAGGGTAGCCAAACCGATATTTTCTCCACTGACAGAAAAACTAATAGTCTGGCGAATATTTTCGACTTTTGCCACCACTAATGGTTCCATACCCGTTGGAAAAGAAGGAACTCTATCTACCGCATTTTTTACGTCTGCCAACACTACATCTATATTTGCCTCTTTTTCTTTCTCAACTGTTATGGAGGCAGAATTTTCTCTGGAGACCGAGGTTACTCGGTCAATCCCTACCAAGCCTTTTAAATTATCTTCAATTTTTACAACCACACCTTCTTCAATCTCTTGAGGAGAAGCACCGGGATAGGTTGCAGTAATGGTAACAATTTCCGAATCAGTCAATGGAAAAAAAGAGGATTTCATAGACAAAAACCCAAATATCCCAAACAAGACGAAGAAAATAATAAAGACCTTTACCGCAACGGGATATTTGATGAAATATTCAATAACTTTTCTCATGGCATTTGCTTTTTACTCTGATAAAATTTGAACAAGCATGCCTGCATAAGCACCGGGAATACTTTTAGAAAGAATTTTTGTTCCGTTCGGAACCCCCTTGATTATTACCCGCTGATCTCCAAAATAGACCGGGGTAACCTCTATTAAATCTAAAATAGAATCCCGGACAACAAAGAGCTGTTTGTCATCACGAAGCAAACTGCGAGGTACTTCAATTACATTTTCTATGTCTTCCCCGTTGATGGATGCTTCTAAATAAAGACCTTCTTTAAGTGTTTCCCCCACAACACTAATAAATACCTTGATGGTTTGGGAGTTTAAATCTACCCTGGGATTAATTCGTACAACCTTTCCTTCAAAAACCTGTGTTTTATTGATATTATGAAGCCTAACAACTTCATTTATTTTAAGAAATTCGGCAAAAGATTTATTTACCGAAACTCCAAGTTCATAAACGCCCGGATCTATAAATTCCCCCATTTTTTGGCCACTTCGCACCAAAGTCCCCTCGGTGACAAGGGTTTCGGTCAAAACACCTGTAAACGGTGCTCTCAAAATATATTTGGACAAACGTTCCTCAAGGTTTTTGACATTGTAATAAGCGGAAATAACATCTCTGCCGGCTAAAAACAAGCGTTCTTGATCTGACGTAATTTCAGGTAGTTTCGGAACGGATTTATCAATGTCAAAATTACTGAGATAAGTTTGCCATTTCCCGGAAAATTGAGGATAATCGAGTATCAAATCAGGCATCACAGATGCTATAAGATTGTAAAAACTACTTTTTTGAGACTGCACGGAAGCATAAAACTCTGAGGCATCCAATTTCAATAAGGCTTCTCCGGCATTGTAGCGCTGCCCTTCTCTAAAAAGTTTTCCTGTAGACTGCAAAACTCCCTGAACCTCAGCGTACAACTCCACTTTTTTGAGTGCAACCAGATTGCCATTGGCAGTCATAACCACCGGTAAAGTCTTGTTTGAAACCGTATCCACAAATACTTTTTGGACAATCAGGGACGATTTAGGAATGATCTTACTTTGACTGTCAATAATATACTTACCTATAAAAAGAGCACTAAGCAGTATGACTATGCTGATAACAATATTGATAATTTTTCTCACGTTTTAAAAGGCGTTATTTCAGACATTTCTAGTAGGTTATTTTTTAATTTTTTAGGTTTCAATTATTTTCTCAATCTTATAATACAATTGAGGTTTGTCGCAATGGAATAGATACTTTACAGAATATTACGTTTGGATGGTTTTCTATAACCACAAAACCGCAGTTTCCAAATAAAAAAAAGCCAGTTAAATCAAAGTTTAAAAGGAATTTTCTTTTTATCAAATCAGGTAAAAACATCCTGACGGGTGAAAATTACAACTTCTTCGCAAAACATGAAATCTTTTACCAATATTTGATATATCGCAACTATCCAACTAGATCACAATACATTCTTTTGTACGCCCTTTTTTATCCATTTTTAGTATTTATGATGCTAAAATGGCCTTAACGAGGAATATTTTTTCAATGGGAATCGTACTGAAGATATCCGTTTTATATTAAAAGGCTATCTCTTTAAAATCAAAAATACACCGTAAAATATAGAAGCCTTAAAACTCCATTTTGGCTATAATTCTTTAATTTAGCAAATAAATTTTCATAAGATGCCCTCCCATAAATATTTCAAAATATACAAACCTTACGGTTACCTCAGTCAGTTTGTATACAATCAAGCTAGAAGGAGGAACAAAAAAATGTTAGGGGAGTTATATGATTTTCCTATAGAAACGATGGCTATAGGACGGCTGGATGAGGATTCAGAAGGCTTGTTGTTTCTCACAACCAGCGGTGTAATGAGCGAGATCGTTCGCAGCAAAAAAGTGGAAAAGGAATATTATGTACAGGTGGACGGAATAATTGATAATGAAGCCATTGAAAAACTGAAAACCGGGGTTGAAATAGGCCTTAAAGCTGAAAAATATATCACAAAACCCTGCAATGCTTTTAGACTTGAAACTCCTCCCGATTTTCCTGAACGGGGTAAAAGGATCCGTGATGAACGTCACGGGCCAACAAGTTGGGCCTCTGTTACTATAACCGAAGGAAAATTCCGCCAGGTAAAAAAAATGACGGCTGCGGTCGGTTTTCCAACTCTCAGATTGGTACGGGTGAGAATTGGGGAAGAAACTTTAGGGAATTTAAAAGTTGGGGAAGTGATCGAGGTGGATGAATTTGAATTGTGAATATATTTTTATGGTCAACCAATATCATAACTTTAAACTTTTCACTCTTTACATTTCACTCTTCCATTATTTGGAAAAATTCTAACTTCTTTATTTTGTACCTTTAAAATTCCGTTTTTAATTAAAATTTTTACACCAAAATTCAATAATTATTATGAATCGAAAATCAATAAATTACAAAAAGAAATCTCTCGGACTTTTAGTGCTCCTGGTTTTGGGAAGCGCCACTTCTTATCAAATCCGGGCACAGGAAATTCCTCAACCTAAAGCAGAAATGGAACAAACAAAAAATTTAGACAATCTCTTATTGGAAACATGGGAAGGACCTTATGGAGGGGTTCCTGCATTTGACAAAATGAATTTGGCCCTTCTGCAACCCGCTATTGAAAATGGAATGGCCTTGCATTTGGATGAAATTGAAAAAATTGCAAATAATCCTGAGGCACCAAGCTTTGAAAATACCATCGCGGCTATGGAAAGGGCAGGGAAATCCCTTGACCGGGCATTTAATTATTATGGCATTTGGAGCAGCAACCTATCTTCTCCGGAATTCAGGGAAATTCAGGAAGTATTGGCACCAAAAATTTCAGAATATTCTTCCAAAATTTCACAAAACACAAAATTGTTTGAACGCATTAAAGCTGTATATGAGCAGTCCTTGGTAAAACCATTAGAGGCAGATCAGCAGCGGGTAGTTGAGCTTATCTATGAAGAATTCGCCCTTGAAGGTGCAAATCTTGATGAGCAGGCTAAAAAACGCACTGCTGAAATTAACATGGATCTTTCAAAACTTTACACTTCATTTTCAAATAATATTTTGGCCGATGAAGAGAAATATGTTGTTTTTCTTGAAAAAGACCAGTTAAGCGGTTTATCAAATTCTTTCGCTAAAGCTTCAGCAAAAGCAGCTGCAGACCGCGGGCAGGAAGGAAAATATGCAATTACCAATACCCGCTCTTATATGGATCCATTTTTAACTTATTCTGATGAACGGGAATTGAGGCAGAAAGTTTGGACCAATTATTATTCACGCGGTGATAATAATGATGAATTTGACAATAATCAAATTATTGCTGATATTCTAAAACTTCGTGATGAACGTGTTGAATTGATGGGATATGACAACTTTGCCGAATGGCGCCTTCAGAACAGGATGGCAAAAACCCCTGAAAATGCAATGAATTTAATGAATGCAGTTTGGCCGGCAGCTCTTGCAAGAGTTGAACAGGAAGTGAAAGACATGCAAGCCTTAGCTGATGTTGGGGAAACAAAGATCACTATCAAGCCTTGGGATTACAGATATTATGCAGAAAAAGTAAGAAAACAAAAATTCGATCTGGATTCTGATGAAGTGAAACAATACCTCCAATTGGAAAATCTGACACAGGCCTTATTTTTTACTGCGGGGGAATTGTTCAATTACAATTTCACCCCGGTAGCCAAGGGTTCTGTTCCTGTTTTTCATGAAGATGTTAAGGTGTGGGAAGTTACCGATAAAACATCTGGAGAACACGTTGGGCTATGGTATTTGGATCCCTTTGCAAGAAAAGGCAAACGCTCCGGTGCCTGGGCAACAATGTACAGAAGTTTCTCCACATTTGATGGAAAAGAAACCGTACTTGCTTCCAACAATTCAAATTTTGTTAAACCTGCACAGGGAGAATCTGCTTTGATCTCATGGGATGATGCTAACACGTTTTTCCACGAATTTGGGCACGCCTTACACTTCTTCTCTGCAAATGTGAAATATCCAACCTTAAACAGCGGAGTTCGGGATTATACAGAATTTCAATCGCAACTGCTGGAACGTTGGTTATCTACAGATAAAGTGATTAATCAGTTTTTATTGCACCATGAAACCGGAAAACCAATTCCTGCAGAGCTCGTAACGAAGATCAAAAACGCTTCTACATTTAACCAGGGATTTGAAACTACGGAATATTTAGCCTCTGCGCTGATGGATATGAAATACCATACCACCAATCCCGAAAACATCAATCCCGATACCTTTGAAAAAGAAAGTCTGAAAGAATTAAATATGCCAGAAGAAATTGTGATGCGTCACCGCTCTCCGCATTTTGGACATGTATTTTCAGGTGAGGGTTATGCCACTGGTTATTACGGCTATTTATGGGCCGATGTTTTAACAGCTGATGCCGCGGAAGCATTCGCTGAAGCTCCGGGTGGATTTTACGATAAGGAAGTTGCTGCCAGACTGGTTAAATACCTTTTTGCGCCAAGAAACTCAATGGATCCGGCTGAAGCTTACAGAAAATTCAGAGGACGAGACGCCACAATTGATGCGTTAATGAGAGATCGCGGATTTCCAGTTCCGGATGTAGCTCCTAATAATTAAGATTATAAACTTCGAGATCGATTTGGTTTTAAGAGCCAGCTTCAGTTAATAATTGCCTCGCAGTTCTGAATTGAGGCAGGCTTTTATATTTAGAAAAAGTTTTAATAGTGTGCTTCCGAAATATTCGGAAGCACACTATTTGCTTTAATATAAAATTCTTTTAACAATGAAATACAAATACCAACTGTCTGACAATGTACTTCTTATATC
>JBDNHN010000382.1:0-5413 GCA_041688725.1 Gillisia sp. | reverse complement strand
TATTATTTCAACTTTCATTCTTATATTGAGCAAGGGCCATTCGCCTTCTCCAACCTCCTGATTTGCGATAATGTCAACCACATCCATTCCTTTGGTAACCTGCCCGAATACGGTATGGTCATTATCTAAATGATGAGCCCCGTTTTGGCTTTGCACTATAAAATATTCAAAAGGGGAGGAGGCTTTACTCACGTTTTGCTCGGCATATTTAGCAGCTGAAAAAGCTCCCCTCGTATGCCTGTGGCCGGCCTCAAATTCACTGGGAATTAAATATGCTCCAATATTATTCCTTTTATCGCTGGTCTCGCGATTATCTGAATTTCCTCCCTGGATAACAAAACCTTTTGCCACCCTATGGAAATAAGTCCCGTCAAAATAACCTCGTTTGGTTAAATAGATAAAATTTGCACGGTGCAAGGGCGTATCATTATAAAGCTGAACCTCGATATCTCCAAAACTGGTGCTGATCTTTATCCTGTTTTCGGGGTTTTCCTTTCCAAATTGAGTTAAAAACGGGATTAACTCCTCCTGGACCAAAACCGGATAATCACTGAATTTTAGTTCGGCTTTCTCTTTATTGGTATCTTCCTTTTCTTGAATTATTAGGCTGTCTTTTTCTGGTTTTGCAGTGTTTAACGGGGCCTTTATATTATTATTTCTCGATTTTTCCGTATCTTCACAACTTGCAAAAATTAGGAATAGTACACTTAAAACTATTGATAGCTGTCGTATCATGGATTTTGATGAATTTAAATATAAGATTTCAAATTTAAAAAATTTAAAACTTCCCGGGGAGGAAGCACAGCATAAATTAGCTCCAATGTTACGTATTAAGGAATTGGAAAAAATAGACATTGCAAATAAAAAACCAAATAAGGCCGGGGTAATGGCGGTTTTTTATCCAAATAAATCAGATAAAACCAATTTTATTTTGATTTTGAGAAAGACATACAAGGGAGTACATTCCAACCAGGTCGGCTTTCCGGGGGGACGCTTGGAAATTTTCGACAAAAACCTTGAACATACTGCATTAAGGGAAACCGAAGAAGAAGTTGGTATTTCTAGAAAGGAAGTAGAAGTGGTTAAAAAGCTGACTAAACTCTACATTCCACCGAGTAATTTCTGGGTTCATCCGTATGTTGGTTTGATTGAAAAAACGCCAAATTTGGTTCCTCAGATATCAGAGGTGGAAAAAATTTTGGAAATAAATATCGATGAATTCTTAGATGAAAAAAGTTTGATCAAACAAAAACTCAGTACCACTTATGCCAATAATATTGAAGTTCCCGCATTTTCGCTTAACGGTCACGTCGTTTGGGGTGCTACGGCTATGATGCTAAATGAACTAAAGGAATTGCTGAAGGAAATATTATAAATGGAATTACTACCTTTCGAATTCTGTTAAAATCAAATCAAAAAAGAACACTAAAATAATCAGGAAATTTATGGGATGGCTTAAAAGAAACCCGTTTGGACATATTCTTTTTTTTAAAAAGTGGATCATTCGCATTTTTGCATTGATTAGCCACCAGCGGTATTGCGGCTTTAATAATTTGAGAATTGAAGGTTCTGATATTATCAAAAACCTTCCAGACACTAATGTGCTTTTTGTATCCAACCATCAAACCTATTTTGCCGATGTGGTGGCTATGTTCCACGTATTTAATGCCAGTTTGAGTGGAAGGGCGGATACCATTAAAAATATAGGCTATATCTGGCAACCCAAAATGAATGTTTATTATGTAGCGGCCAAAGAAACCATGAACGCAGGATTACTCACCAGGATAATGGCCTATGCCGGTGCTATCACGGTAGAAAGGACCTGGAGGGACAAAGGAAAGGACGTAAATCGCGAAGTGAATCTAGGTGATACAGAAAATATTGGTGTAGCATTAAAAGACGGTTGGGTAATAACTTTTCCACAAGGAACCACAAAGCCCTTTAAACCGATTCGGAAAGGGACAGCGCACATTATCAAACAATATAAACCAATAGTGATTCCGGTTGTAATTGATGGGTTTAGGCGTTCTTTTGATAAAAAAGGTTTTCGGATCAAGAAACGCGGAATCCTTCAATCTTTTCAGATTAAACCAGCACTGGAAATAGATTATGAAAATGAAACTATTGAAGAAATTGTAAAAAAACTGGAATATGCCATTGAGCAGCATTCTTCCTTTTTAAAGGTTATTCCACAGGAAGAAATTGATGATATGGAGCAATTGAATGAAAAAAGGAAGTGGTAGTATTAAAAGATACTTAAGATTTAATACACAAGATTAAATACAATAAAAGTTAGAAGTAAGTAGTTTCGGGAACCAAAATTAAAAAAAAGTTAGTTTTCAATTCCAGATGCTTTCCGCATCTCCTTGATCGTTTGGGTACTTCCATCGTGGCTCCATCCGGGAGGCCCAAAAACATACATGAATTTATGTCTCCAGTTTTTGGTTTTTTTGGTATCCTCCCAAATATTTTTGTATTCGTGGGTTAGGATCACCCATAAATTGTATGAATTAGGTGGAGTAGAAACTCCATATTCTATTTCAATTGAAGGATCCATCTCCTTCCAGGTACCAAAAATTCTGTCAAAAAGATTCAAAATGCCTCCGTGGTTTTTATCCATATATACCAGATTCTTCGCATGATGTACCTGGTGCATTGTATGAGTATTAAGGAATCTTTCTATAATTCCCATTTTAGGGATATATTTAGTGTGCAACTGGAATTGCCATAAGGCTTCAATTCCAAGGCAAACCACGAGCATTTCTGGTGGAAAACCTATTGCGACTATCCACATGTAAAAAAAAGGTTTGTAGAGAATTGTGAACCATCCATTGCGAACCGCTGTTCCAAGATTAAAATTATTAGAGGAATGATGCACAATATGAGCTGCCCAAAAAAACCGAACCATGTGATTTTCACGGTGGAACCAATAGTAGGTAAAATCGTCTAAAAACATACATAAGAGCCATATATACCAAGCATATCCGAAGGATTGCCACCCCATAATATTAGTCCTTACCCCTTCAATAACCGGGTTAAAAAATTCATAAACAAAATTAAATATAAGAATGATAGAAACGGTTTTTATCAATGCCGCGATTACCGCCGAGCCAATACCCAAAGACAGGCTTGAAAGGAGGTCCTTCCATTTATATAGGTCTTTATTATGGTGGGTTTTACTATAGGTTAGTTCTAATAGGATAAGTCCTAAAAAAACGGGCACCCCATAAACCAAGGGGTTTGTAAATTCCATTTTTATAAATTTTTAATATTTGAGGGCAAAACTAATTTTTTGCAAAAGTAAAGAATATTAAGGTTTTTAAAAAATAACCAGTTTAAAACCTTTAATAAAAAGACGAATATAGAAAAATGACTAAAAAGGAGTAAGGCCCAGAATCTGGAATTAATGTTAAAAACCGGTCTATAGTAAACAGGAAACTAGATTTAAGATTCAAAATAAAAGAATCAGGATTATAAAAATTATAAATGAAAGAAAAATGGGCGACAAAGATCAGGAACGGAAACAAATTAAAAATAACCTATTCTCAATTACATTTCCAACTTTTTAAGTTCCTTATAATTTTTATGCAAGTTTTTGAGTAAAATTCCATAAAGCAAGCGGTAAAAAAGCCAGATAAGTCCTAAAAACAGGGTTATAACAATTAACCCAACACCTATAAACTTTATCCAGTCTAAGGTGTCAAAACTATATTTTGTGAGAGTTTGATCCTGAGAATTTATGTGGAAATAGATCATATAACTAAAAACCACAATTGCTGTCAGCCCATTGTAAATAAGCACATAAGCGATATAATATTTTACAGTTCTGCGTGTTCTGAGAATATTTTTCATTAAGGTAGCTGCATCATCTGTAGCTGATATCTTTTTGTAATTTATGTAGAACATAAAAATAAAAAAGAAAGTGATCGCATAACCAATGACAAAAAGGACTTCAGTGAATTGCTTCAGATTATATTTTTCCAGTTGTACCCAATAATCATCGCCTGTAAACAAGAGACTTAAGAAGGTACTGATAAAAAGTTCCAGAACGCTTATGATAAATATCCATTTTACTATGGTAAAAGATTTTTTCCAGAGCATATTATAAATCTGGTCATAGCTGAGCTTCGGATAATTAGCATCCTGCTTTTTCCAGTCCTTTTTTAATAATTCCAATTCATCCATAGCAGGTTACGGATTTAAAATGTTTTTTAATTTAGTCTTTACTCTATTCATCTTTACTCGTGCATTTACTTCACTAATACCAAGGGTTTCCGAAATATCTCTGTAATTTTTATCTTCCAGGTATAAAAAAACGAGAGCTTTGTCTATGTCGTTTAATTCCTTTACGGCATTGTATAACAGTGTTAGCTGCTGTTCGGTTTCATCATTGTATTCTTCAGCCTTGATCCTAAAGTGAACCGTATCATAATCCTGGGTTTGAATTCCCCTTTTTTTCTTTCGGTATAAGGTAATTGCTGTATTTAAAGCTACCCGGTACATCCAAGTACTAAATTTGGCATCTCCCCTGAATTTTGGATAAGCTTTCCAAAGTTGGATCGTTATTTCCTGAAACAAATCATTATGAGAGGCCTGATCATTGGTGTAAATGCGACATATTTTATGCACAATATTCTGGTCTCTCTCCAAATTGGTCACAAACTGATGTTCAAGCGCTTTATCCACAAAAATTGGTTAGTAAAATGTTAGTGTTCGTTTTTGTAATATTGTTACAAATGTGCAAAAAATCTAATCGCATTATCGACTATTTTTAATTTGTTATAAATATTCCTGATTTAATTTTAATTAGAAATCAATATATTATCCTTAATTAAACTAAAGTTTCTAAGTAAAATACAATAATTTAACGAATTTTTTTATTTGTTAAATAATTAATATTCCCACTAATTAATAACTTTACCTAAAACGAAAATATGAACATCTCTAAAACCGATTTGCCCCGTGTAGTTATTATAGGCGGAGGTTTTGCCGGAATTTCTATTGCTAAAAGATTGTTGAAAAAAGAGATTCAGGTTGTATTATTGGACCGACATAATTATCACACGTTTCAACCTTTATTATATCAGGTCTCTACTGCCGGGCTTGAACCGGATTCTATTGCTTATCCTTTGCGAAAAATTACCCGCAACAGCCCCCGGGGTTTTTTTAGAATGGCGGAAGTTACAGCTATAGATCCTAAAAAAAATTGCGTATATACTAATATAGGGGATATAAATTTTGATTATTTGGTTATAGCTACAGGATCTAAAACCAATTTTTTTGGAAACAAAAGCTTTGAAGAAAATTCGATGCAGATGAAAACCATTCCACAGGCATTGAACATTCGGAGTTTGATCTTAGAAAACCTGGAACAGGCCGTTATTACTGAAAATCCGGAAGAGAGAAAAGCTTT
>JBDNHN010000381.1:0-6065 GCA_041688725.1 Gillisia sp. | reverse complement strand
TCCCTTAGCATCCATAGGAATTAGGATCCCGGAGGCAAATAAATAGGATGAAGACAAGAATAAGAACAGCATAAGAATTAATTTTCTCAAGCTATTTATCTCGATTATCTTAAATTTTAAATGAAACTGTTTCTTAAAAAAAGAAGTGATTGAAAGATCACAGAAAAGCCGGTAATAAGTAGATCTGCCTACCGGATATTTGATTTTAGAAAGGTACGTCGTTATCCTCATCATCGTTAAAATCTCCATTCATAGAACTGCCAAATGCCTCATCTGCACTTGGATTTGGCAATTTGGATTTTTTAAATGTATCGTCATTTGCAGCTTCATTCATTTTTGAGTTAAACTCGAATGGAGAGTCAAAGTCATCTAAGTTATCAAATTTTCCGAGATGTCCAACAAATTTCAAACGAATGCTATCCAAGCCACCATTACGGTGTTTGGCCACAATAAATTCCCCTTGCCCTCCAGTTGGCGAACGTTCTTCGTCGTCCCATTCATCTATTTTGTAATATTCAGGTCTGTAGATAAAAGAAACGATATCTGCATCCTGCTCAATTGCACCAGATTCTCTCAAGTCACTTAATAAGGGACGTTTACTTCCTCCACGGGTTTCAACTGCACGGGACAATTGGGAGAGTGCAATTACAGGAATATTGAGTTCTTTTGCCAGGGCTTTTAAATTCCTAGAGATGGTTGAAATTTCCTGTTCCCTGTTTCCTCCTTTAACAGAACTCCCGGCAGTCATCAACTGCAAATAATCTACAACGAGTAATTTAATTCCATGCTGTGAAGATAACCGCCTTGCTTTCGCACGTAAATCGAAAATGGACAATGAGGGCGAATCATCAATAAACAAAGGAGCTTTTTCCAGATCCTTTACTTTCACATTAAGCTGTTCCCATTCATGAGTTTCCAGGTTACCGGTTCGCAACTTTTCGGAAGACAAGCCGGTTTCAGAAGATATTAATCGAGTGATTAATTGCACCGCAGACATCTCTAGGGAGAAAAAGGCAACGGGAATATGATGTTGCACTGCAATATTCCTGGCCATGGATAAAGTAAGGGCCGTTTTACCCATCCCGGGACGTGCAGCGATAATAATTAAATCACTTGGCTGCCAACCTGATGTCAATTTATCCAGTTTGTCAAAGCCTGAAGGCACCCCACTTAAACCTTCTTTATTTGATATTTCCTGAATCCTGTTTTTTGCCTGAATTACCAAACTATGGGCAGTTTCTGAAGATCGTTTTATGTTCCCTTGTGTAACTTCATACAATTTAGATTCTGCCGTATCTAAAAGATCAAAAACATCAGTAGCTTCATCGTAAGACTGTTCAATGATTTCATTGGAAATTTTTATCAAACTCCGCTGAATAAACTTCTGTAAAATTATGCGGGCGTGAAACTCAATATGTGCTGATGAGGATACCTTTTGAGTGAGTTGAATGAGGTAATATTCACCACCGCTTTGCTCTAATTTTCCATCTTTACGCAGTTGATTGGAAACTGTTAATAAGTCGATTGCCTCGGTATTTTCAAAGAGTTTGATTATAGCTTCAAAAATATGCCTATGTGCGGTTTTATAAAAAACATCTGCATGGAGAATATCGATAATCTCATCGACTCCTTTTTTATCGATCATCATCGCTCCCAACACTACCTCTTCTAAATCAACAGCCTGAGGCGGAATTTTTCCTTTTTCAAGATTTATAACGTTGGACGAGCTGTATTTTATAGGTTGAGGGGCAGTGGCTTTTTCCATAGGACTAATGTAAAAAAATTGTTAAGACAATCTTAAAGAAATTGAGTTAACTTAGTTAACAGGTAATCAACAATTTCACTGTTGACAACTTTATTTATTTGTTAATAAGGCAAAAAAATTCCGAAGCGGGAACCTCGGAATATTTTAAAAGGTTATGTATAAAGATTTAATCTTTATACACTCCCATACTGGAATATTTTTCCATTCGCTTATCTACCAAATCTTTTGGTGATAAGTTTTTCAACTCGTTATGAGCCGATAAAATTGCATTTTTTACGCTTTCAAAAACTTCTTCTCTATTGCTATGTGCTCCGCCCAAAGGTTCTTTCACAATTTCGTCAATTAATTTCTGCTTTTTCATATCCTTGGCGGTAAGCTTCAAGGCTTCTGCAGCTATTTCTTTATACTCCCAGCTACGCCATAAAATAGAGGAACAGGATTCCGGTGAAATTACAGAATACCAGGTATTTTCCAGCATCAAAACAGTATCTCCCACTCCAATTCCCAAAGCTCCACCACTGGCACCTTCGCCAATAATTACAACTATAATAGGAACCTTAAGCCGGGTCATTTCCAAAATATTACGGGCTATGGCCTCTCCTTGTCCACGTTCTTCTGCTTCCAATCCCGGATAAGCTCCCGGAGTATCAATGAGGGTTACAACAGGAACCCCAAATTTCTCGGCAGATTTCATCAACCTAAGTGCTTTGCGGTAACCTTCCGGATTAGCCATTCCAAAGTTTCGCAATTGCCGGGTTTTGGTATTATATCCTTTTTGCTGCCCAACTATCATAAAACTTTGATCTCCAATTTTACCCAGCCCACCAATCATTGCCTTATCATCTTTCACATTTCGATCCCCATGGAGTTCCAAAAATGTATTTCCGCAAATGGCATTAATATAGTCTAAAGTATATGGACGGTTTGGATGTCTTGAAAGTTGAACACGTTGCCAGGCAGTAAGGTTTTTATAGATTTCCTTTTTGATTTCCGCCAATTTTTTCTCAATCTGCTTACAGGTAGCGGTAACATCAACATTGCTCTCAGACCCAATATTACAGGCCTTTTGATACTGTTCTTCTAACTCTTTAATGGGTAATTCAAAATCTAAATATTCCATGTTAAGTTGAGGTGTTTTTATTAGCCCACAAATATAACAAACTTTAAAAGGAAGATTTCCCAGATAACTTATTAATTTTTCGTTTTGTTTTCAGATACCCATTTAAGACAACAGTAGACAGGATTATGGATGCGCCGAAGTAGAACTGAGGATCCATTTGTTCCCTATTTCCAAAAACCAAAAACGCAAGAAAAATACCATAAACAGGTTCCAAATTGACAGTGAGCATAATAGTATAAGGACTTAAATGCTTCATCACTGCTACTGAAGCTATAAAGGCGTAAGCAGTGCAAATGGAAGCCAAAATAAGAAGATATACCCAATCGGTTACACTGAGAACGAAAAATTCGGAACCAAATCCTCTGGCTCCATTACTTATTATAGTAATCACTAAAAGATAAATACTTATCGCTACCACCCCTATAAATAATTCATAAAAAGATATTACTGATGGTGCAGCCTGTTTTACCAGTTTCCCGTTTATCAAAGTAAAAACGGCAGATAGAAAAGCTGAGATCAATGCAAGAATAATTCCCAGGTAATGATCGGTTTCAGCCCTAAAAATAATATACAGGCCCACTATCACTATTAAACCGAAAATCACTTCATAACCAACAAGTTTTCGTTTATAAAAAATGGGCTCCAATAAAGAGGTGAAAAATGCCCCGGTTGAAAGTATTGCCAGGGTGATGGAGACATTGGAAACTTTGATCGCCCCAAAAAAGGTGAGCCAGTGAAGTGCTATTACAATTCCTGCAATTATCAATACTAGGAATTTTCTTGGCGAAACTCTTAGATCTTTATTTTTCCATTTTATCCAAACTAAAATAAACCCGCTGGCCAAAAGCATTCTGTACCAAACAAGGGGAATTGTATCTAATGTTATGAGTGAGCCAAGAACGGCTGTAAATCCCCAAATAAATACAATAAAATGGAAATGCAGGTAACTTTTTAGTTTATCGTCTGGCATTATACAGAAGATAGATTGCTAAAATGCCGAAGGTTATATTGGGAAACCAAACCGCGATAAGAGGTGAGAACGAAGATTGTTCTGCCATTGTCCCAAAAACCTTATCGAAAAAAATAAAAATAAAAGCAAGGGATATTCCTAATGCCAAATTTATCCCCATTCCACCACGGCGTTTTTTAGATGATACCGCAACTGCAATAATTGTCAGGATAAATGCGGAAACAGGCAAACTCCAACGTTTGTATGCTACCACTAGGTATCGGTTCATATTCGCCGAACCACGCCTGCGCTCTTGTTTTATAAATTCATTAAGTTCATTGTAATTCAAGGTTTCAGCTATATAAGAAACCGGGGTAAGTTCGTCAAATTCAAAAGGCAAGACCGTGTCCATCGATCTTTCGTGCAGTATAATATCTTCATTTTCCCCTATAATCCGTTTATCAAAATTGGTTAAAGTATAGGTGGTGTCCTTCTCATTAAACTTAAGGCGGGATGCGCTTATTTTGTACTTCAATACATTTCCTTCGAAATGTTCAAGTGTGAAATTACGGGCGGATTTAGATCTAGGCTGAAAATTGCTGGCATAGATATACTCTGATTCGTTTATTTGACGATAAACATCGCTGGTTTCCTGAACTTCAGTCCCTCTTTTAAGGTATTCGTATTTAAATTCGTTAAAGCCTTTACTGGCTTGAGGTGCCAGGTACATACTTAAAACAAGCGCACCCAAACTGACAATGGTTGCTCCAATTAAATAAGGTCTTAAAAAACGCATGTATGAAACCCCACTACTCAAAAAAGCAATGATTTCAGTATTATTGGCCAACTTGGAAGTAAACCAGATTACCGAAAGAAATAGGAACAGAGGAAATAACAGGTTGGCAAAATAAATAGTGAAATCCAGGTAGTATTTAGCAACCTCAACAAAAGGAACCTCATTTTGCAGGATCTTATCGATTTTTTCGGCAAGATTTACCGTAATTCCAATGGGAATAAACAAAATTAACATGAGGATAAAGGTCCCCAGATAACTTTTTAATATGTACCAATCAAGTATCTTCAATTTAAAGGCGCTTATCCATTTGCTGAACCATCATGTTTTTCCAGGAGGCAAAATCTCCCGCTAATATATGTATTCTCGCCTCACGAACCAACCAGAGATAAAAACCGAGATTGTGGATAGTTGCTATTTGCTTTCCAAGCAATTCATTTACCGTAAATAGGTGGCGTAAATAGGCTTTGCTGTATTCTGTATCCACAAAGGTAATTGCCATTTCATCTATTGCTGAAAAATCATCCTGCCATTTTTTATTTTTGATATTTATAGTGCCGTGCGCCGTAAACAACATTCCATTTCTGGCGTTACGGGTTGGCATAACACAATCAAACATATCAATTCCCAAAGCAATGTTTTCCAGAATATTTGCCGGTGTTCCCACTCCCATCAAATAGCGCGGCTTGTCCTTGGGAAGTATTGCCGTAACAACTTCTGTCATCGCATACATCTCTTCTGCAGGTTCACCTACGGAAAGTCCTCCAATGGCATTTCCTTCCGCTCCCACTGAAGCGATATATTCAGCAGATTGTTGACGTAAATCTTTATAGACACTTCCCTGGACTATCGGGAAAAAAGACTGGGTATAATCATATAAATAAGGGGTTTTTTCCAGATGGGTCATACATCTGTCCAACCAGCGATGCGTCATATGCATGGACCGTTTGGCATATTTGTAATCACAAGGATACGGTGTGCATTCATCAAAAGCCATAATAATATCCGCTCCTATAACCCGCTGAATTTCCATTACATTTTCCGGGGTAAAAGTATGGTAAGAACCATCTATGTGAGATTTAAATTTCACTCCTTCCTCTTTGATTTTTCTGCGTTCGGAAAGCGAATAAACCTGGTAACCCCCACTATCGGTGAGAATGTTCCTATCCCAATTCATAAATTTGTGAAGCCCGCCTGCTTTTTTCAGAATTTCTGTTTGAGGCCTTAAATAAAGATGATATGTATTTCCTAAAATTATATCGGGATTGATGTCTTCTTTTAATTCTCTTTGGTGAACTCCTTTTACCGAACCAACTGTTCCTACAGGCATAAAAATAGGGGTTTCAATTATACCGTGATCTGTGGTAATAGTTCCGGCCCTGGCCTGGCTACCTGGATCGGTAGTTATAAGATCAAATTTCATAGTTTTGTTTAATTC
>JBDNHN010000380.1:0-4018 GCA_041688725.1 Gillisia sp. | reverse complement strand
TCGTTTTATAATTATATATATTAAATCCGTTCATTATTCAACTAATTTTCCATTGATATAAACAGCCTCAATTGAGTTGCTTCCAAATGCATAAGGCAAATGTGCATAGGATGGGATGGGTTTTGTGATGATAAAATTTGCTGCCTTTCCTATTGTGATACTTCCATGGGTTTTACTGAGTCCCATTGCGTAAGCTCCGTTTATGGTAGCCGCATTGATGGCTTCCTCAGGGGTTAGGTTCATTTTAATACAGGCCAGAGAAACTACCAAATTCATATTTCCGCTAGGGGAACTTCCAGGATTGAAATCGGTTGCAAGGGCTATAGGCAATCCTGCATCCAGAATTTGTCTGCCCGGGGTATATGGAATGCTGAGATAAAGGGAGCATCCCGGTAATGCAACCGGCATAGTTTCAGAATTTTTCAGGCTTTCAATATCTTCAAGGCGCATCACTTCCAGATGGTCAACGCTTAGTGCATTGTGCGCCACTCCAGCCTGTACCCCGCCAATGGCATTGAACTGGTTGACGTGGATTTTAGGACGCAATCCATATTTTTCCGCAGCAGAGAGCAACCTGTTTGTGTCTTCAACAGTAAAATAGCCTTTTTCACAAAATACATCTATGTATTCGGCAAGGTTTTCTTTGGTTACTGTTGGTAAAATTTCATCTATCACCAGGTCCAGATAGCCTTTTGTATTGTTTTTAAATTCTTTCGGAAGCGCATGTGCCCCTAAAAAAGTGGCTTTTATGGGGATTTCGTAATTTTCTTTGAGTTTTTTGATCACCCGAAGCATTTTTAATTCGGCCTCTTTGTTAAGCCCGTATCCCGATTTTATCTCTATGGCTCCTGTTCCCAATCTCATTATTTCTTCAAGCCGCAAGGCAGATTGGGCATATAATTCTTCTTCCGATGTTTCTTGCAAGGTTTTGGCACTATTCAAAATTCCACCGCCGCGATTGGCAATTTCTTCATAAGTCAACCCGTTGATCCTGTCGGCAAATTCCTGTTCCCTATTTCCCGCATAAACCAAATGTGTATGCGAATCGCACCAGCTGGGCAACACGATTTTTCCTGTGAGATCAATAATTTTATCAGCTTTTATTTTAGGCAGGGATTGCATTTTTCCATAATCCGCGATTTTACCGTTATCGGTTAAAAGCCAGGAATTTGGAATACAGGGCAGTTCTTTCATTTCTGTTCCTGAAAGTTTTTCTACGGAAGCAACTCGAACCTGCAATAAATTTTTGATGTTTGTAAAAAGTAGTTTCATTTCGTAAAGATAAATAATCAGGTTTGAATTAAAACTGAAACCGGGTGCAAAGCATTATTTAATTAAAATGTAGAGCCACTAAGTTAAGTTCTTTGTCTTAAATTTAAAATTTCAGGTGTTTTAAAAGTATTAAAAGCAAAAACTATCAAAATTCTGACGGCACTCCAAAAACTATTATTTCAACATTCATAGATAAACCTTAACAATATTAAAGAAGACAACCGAAATTAAATTTAGCTGAATATTGAAGATACTAAAAATGAAGTGTTTTAGAATATTTCTTTTTACTTTAGGGCAAAATTTATAAATCAAATCCCAATCCATTCTATGACTAAAAAATCACCAGGAATTAATACGATTTGCACCCACACGGGGGAATTGGAGGACAAGCAATTTAAGGGTGCCATTTCACCATTATATATGTCCACTTCATATGCTTTTGAAGATGTTGAGGTTAAACGCTATCCCAGATATTTCAATACCCCCAATCAGGAAGCTCTTGCCAAAAAAATGGCAGCATTGGAACACGGTGAAGCGGCCCTGATTTTTGGAAGTGGCATGGCAGCAGTGAGCACATCTCTATTCGCGTTTTTGCATAATGGAGACCACGTAGTGCTTCAAAATACTCTCTATGGCGGGACCAGCAATTTGGTGGTTGAAGAATTCGCAAAATTTGGTATTGAATATTCCTTTGCCAAAGATCTGAATCCGGAGAGTTTTGAAGCTGAGATCAGAAAAAACACCAAAGTAATTTATATAGAAACCCCTTCAAATCCTTTGCTCACCATCACCGATATTAAGGCAGTTGCCGAAATTGCCAAAAAACATGGTTTGGTGAGTATGATCGATAACACCTTTGCGTCACCTGTAAATCAAAATCCGATCGATTTTGGGATTGATATCGTGATCCATTCGGCAACAAAATATATGGGAGGTCACAGCGATATTTTGGCAGGAACGGTGATTTCTTCGGAAAAACATATTAATACGATCTTTCAACTCGCAAAGAATTTTGGTGGGAGCCTTAGTGATTACACCGTTTGGCTTTTGGAACGAAGTATAAAAACAATGGGAATAAGGGTTAAAGCCCAAAATAAGAACGCTAAAAAAATGGCAAAATTTTTGGAACGCCACCCCGATATTGAAAAAGTGTATTACCCGGGACTCAAATCTCATCCCGATTATGCCCTTGCCAAGTCGCAAATGCACGGATTTGGAGGAATGCTTTCCTTCGAGTTAAAAGCCGGTTTGGATCCGCGATTATTTCAGAAAAAATTAAATCTGATAAAATCATCGATGAGCCTTGCGGGAATTGAGTCTACAATTTTATCGCCTACGTTGACTTCTCATGCTTTATTAACTCCTGAAGCGCGGGAAAATCAGGGGATAAGAGATGGTTTGATGCGCTTTTCCCTGGGAATTGAAGAAAAAGAAGATTTGATAGTAGATATAGAGCAGGCTTTGGCGGAAGTTAGAGGTTAGAGGTTAGAAAAGAGAAAATAGAGAGGAAAATAAAGAAAAATAGGTAAGAGCCAGGAAACAAGACTTTTTTGAAAAACAAAATTTCTTTGCGCGCTTTGCGAAAAATACTGACGGTCTTGGCGGTTAAAAAATTAGGAAGTAGGAATGGATGCCCAAGATAATACTTAAATACGAGAGAAGTAAAAATATAGAAAAAGGAGCCAAGAGCCAGGAAACAAGACCAAAGACTGTAGTTAGAATATAGCATAGAAAAAAGGGCAGGAGCAAGGCCAGGGGAAAAATAATAATATTAGTGTATTCGTGGCTAAAAAATTCAATAATAAGACAATAGAATATTGAATAGAAGAGTCAAGACTAATAGAGAAATAGTAAATTAAATGAAATTAGACATATTAGCAATAGGTGCACACCCGGATGACGTTGAACTGGGTTGCTCGGGAACAATTGCAAAGGAAATGGATCGGGGAAAAAAAGTAGGGATATTAGATCTTACCCGGGGAGAAATGGGAACCAGGGGTACTGCCCAAACCCGGGCTGACGAAGCTGTGGAGGCTGGAAAAATCCTGGGGATAGAAATGAGGCTTAATCTCGGGTTTGCTGATGCTCTGTTTGAGAATAATTTTGCTAATCAAAAGGAGGTTATTAAAATTTTGAGAAAATACAGGCCGGAAATTGTGCTTTGCAATGCGATAGATGACAGACATATAGATCACGGGAAAGCTTCGAAATTGGTAAGCGATGCTTGTTTTTTAAGCGGTTTGCGCAAGATTGAAACTATTTTTGAAAATGGTAAACAAGAAGTCTGGAGACCAAAAATGGTGTATCACTACATTCAGTGGAAAAATTTACCCCCGGAAATCGTAGTGGATATTACCGGATATATGGATATAAAACTGGCTTCTGTAAAGGCTTATAAAACCCAGATTTTTGATAAAAATAGTACCGAACCAAAAACCCCAATTTCCGACGATAATTTTTTAGACAGCATAAGCTACAGGGCCAGAGATTTAGGAAGATTGATAGGAACAGACCACGCTGAAGGTTACACAGTAGAGCGCTATCCTGCAGTTGATTCTATTTTTGATCTAATATAATTGTGTTTTTTTCTTTGTAAAATTGAAGAAAAAATATACATTTGCAACCGCGAATAAATGGTGGTTGTAGCTCAGTTGGTTAGAGCATCGGTTTGTGGTACCGAGGGTCGCCGGTTCGAGCCCGGTCTTCCACCCTTTTTTAACTCCTTAGGAAACTAAGGAGTTTTTTT